>CAZBBC010000006.1:0-75039 GCA_964489835.1 uncultured Calditrichota bacterium | reverse complement strand
ATATTGCGGAAAACACAACCGTGAAGGCAAAAGCCTTTAAAAAAGATTATCACCCGAGTATGGATAAATCAGTGGTCTATGACTTTATTGATACAACCAGGAATAGTATCAAATGGGAGATGTATACCGGCGCCTTCACTCACCTTCCCGATTTCGAAAAACTAGAACCGGTTAAAAGGGGAAATACCTACCAGATATCTTTAAAAGGGCTTGAGAGCCCGGCGCAAAATTTCGCGTTGGTATTTCACGGATATATACAGATCGATCGTGACGGTGATTATTTTTTTTATACAAATTCCAATGACGGCAGTCAATTATTTATCGATAATAAACGGATAGTAGACAATGACGGAGAACATGGTGCCAAGGAAATGAGCGGGAGAGTTCATCTGGAAGCGGGAAGGCATCCTATTAGAGTGACCTATTTTCAAAGCGGGGGCAGTAAGGTTGTGACTGCTTACTATAAAGGACCGGGTATCGAACGTAAAATGATACCCGGGTCTGTGTTATATTTGAATGATCGCAATCAATAGAATAGTAGGAAATGTAATAATTGGACAGGATTAATAACCCACCCCGTCCCGCTAGGTGCGGTATGGGTCAAAAGTTAATTTAAAAAAAGGATATCCCAATGAAGCGATTTACTTTATTATCTATTTTTATGTTATTTTTTTTATTCATCACGATTAATTTTATGACAGGCTGCAGTAAAGTGGATGAATCGTCACTAAATATATTACCAAAGCCGTCAAAGGTAACGATAACCGAAGGAAAATTTCATCTTTCCGAATCCACACAAATTTTAGTGGATCCCGGAAATGACGAGATCTTTAAAATTGCTCAATATTTGGCCAACCGCATCGAAAAAACAAGCGGTTACGAACTACCTGTAATCCAAAAAACGCAATCGCATGATGTAAAAAATGCGATACTTTTAATGGTCAAAGATATCGACCCAAGATTTGGGGATGAGGGTTATACTTTGGAATGCGATTCCAATAAGATAATAATACACGGTCAGCCGGGGGGTGTATTCTACGGGCTTCAGACACTGTTTCAGTTACTGCCTCCGCAAATATTTAACATCGATTCCAGTCAGAATGATATAAACTGGACAGTTCCGGCGGCAAAGATTGAAGATATCCCCAGGTTTCAATGGCGGGGAATGCATTTGGATGTTTGTCGACATTTCTTTCCGGTGACATTTGTAAAGCGATATATTGATTATCTGGCGATGCACAAAATGAATATATTGCATGTGCATTTAACCGACGATCAGGGCTGGCGTGTTGAGATAAAAAAATATCCGCGATTGACGGAGATTGGCGCTTACCGGGATGGAACAGTCGTGGGACATATCGGCAAACCTCATGTGACCGATGGGATTCGCTATGGTGGTTTTTATACCCAGGATGAAATCCGGGAAATTGTTCAATATGCCAAAGAGCAATACATCACTGTGGTTCCGGAAATCGAAATGCCCGGACATTCAGTGGCTGCTCTGACTGCCTATCCCCATCTTTCCTGTACCGGTGGTCCGTTTAAGGTACGTCAGGTCTGGGGCATCGCCGATGATATCTATTGTGCCGGTAACGACAGCGTGTTTTCTTTTATACAAAATGTTCTTACGGAGGTCATTGATCTTTTTCCGTCAAAATATATCCATATCGGTGGTGATGAAGCACCGAAAGAGCGCTGGGAAAATTGTCCGAAATGTCAAAATCGCATAGAAAAAGAAAATTTAGAAGATGAGGACGAGCTGCAGAGTTATTTTATCCGGCGTATTGAAACTTTTCTTAATTCTAAAGGAAGACAAATCATTGGCTGGGATGAAATTCTTGAAGGAGGCCTGGCACCAAATGCAGCGGTCATGTCCTGGCGGGGAACAGAAGGTGGCATTGAAGCAGCCAAACAAAGGCATCATGTGGTTATGAGTCCCACCTCTCATTGTTATTTCGATTATTACCAGAACGATCCCATGAATGAGCCATTGGCCATTGGCGGTTTTTTACCCCTGGAAATGGTGTATGAGTTCGAACCTGTGCCGGAAGAACTGTTGGCTGATCAAATCCAATATATTCTGGGTGCTCAGGGAAATGTCTGGACGGAATATATCAAAACCCCCGAGGACGTTGAATACATGGCCATACCACGGATGTGTGCCCTGGCCGAAGTTGTCTGGTCAGAAAAAGAAAAGCGGGATTTAAATGATTTCTTAAAAAGGATGTCCTTTCACTATTCACGATTGGATGAAACAGGCGCCAATTATTGTTGGCCTGACCTGGTAGGTTTTAACAAAAAAAATGTCTTTATCGATGATATAAACGTGAAGATCCGCAGCAATAGATATGGTTCAGAGGTTCGCTATACACTTGATGGTAAGGAACCCTCGGAAGAATCGCTCCTATATACCGCACCGATTCACCTGACGGAGTCGACCGTTATAAAAGCCAAAGAATTTATGCCCAACGGGCGGGCCAGTAAAATGTATGAAGGACAATTTATAAAGACAATACCGGCCGAAGCAACAACCCGGAGTAACATTAAAAATGGACTCATGGTCAAGTATTTTGAACCCAGCGATGAAATTGATCATAGCGGGGCCTTAGATACGATGGAACCAAAAACGGATGGTCATATCGCTCAAATCACATATCCTGATATGGAATTCCCGGAATCTTTTGGATTTATTTTTTCAGGATTTGTGAGAGTTCCTGCAGACGGTGTCTATACCTTTTTTCTTTTATCCAATGATGGCAGTTCGCTTCATATCAATGATCAACTGGTTGTCGATAATGAAGGCTGGCATGGGGCGCAGGAAAAATACAGCCAGGCAGCGCTTAAGGCCGGTTTACATCCGATCCGTGTCAAATATTTTCAGGCGGGTGGTGGTAAGGCATTACGGGTTTCACTGGAAGGCCCTGGAATGGGAAAACACGAGATACAGCCGGAGGAATATTTTTACTAGTCTTTTAAATTTACAAATTTTATTTATATCATAAGGACCATAGTCTCCCCATAAAAAGGGGGATCATGCCTTACCGAAGACCTCGCTTCACGAGGAAGGCGGATTACAGTAACCAAATGAAACGTCATTGCGAGCGTTAGCGAAGCAATCTCAGAAATTATCGTGAAGTGTGGATAGCCTATTCGATGTTAAAGATCTTAATTGCCTATTGGAATTGCGATCATAATCCGCTGAGAAAGCACAATCGCTTCATTTACCCGCAGTGAACCATCCGGTGCCGGTAAGAAATCAGCAGAAAAGTTTTCTGATCTGGAGTCAAAGTCAATGACTCTTCCCCTGGTTGAGGGAAGTCCCGTTCCCAGGGTAGCTCTTACCATATAGCTTATTTCAAAGGCTTTGAAATAGAGATGATAACCAAAACTGGCGGTATATTCAAACCACTGCTCATCCTGACTGCGATAGGAATTAATGCGGTAGTCTTTTTGGTACAGATTATAACTGATTCTGTGTATCACAAAGCCCAGATCCATCGCAGAATTCTGATAACGCGCCTGTGCGCCTAAGCGGAGGATCCAATTGGAAAAAGTAAAGTAATTATCGACCGTCTTCTGCCCTTCAGAAATTTTAATGCCATCGAAAAATTCAATAGGTTCAGCGGCATCAGCCCAGGTATGACTCCAGATCGGTTCATAGATAAAATCGAATCCGATCGTCGCTTCATCGTCCGTTCTGGACATTCCCAACCCAATATTATACGCCCAGGATTCACCAGGATCACGACGTATATTCATCAATCTATAGTTGGGAATTTTTGGATGCCTTTTTTGATTAATGGTAACCGCCCCTCCCAGATGCCAGGGACCGTCAAAAAAAGGTTGTGTATATCCGAGATGCAACCCCCAGGTGTGGGTCCGATCTCGGTTTTCTTCCCGACCCAATATAAACGGATCGAAACTATTGTATTCAAACTCACGCCGGAATAGATTATCCACGATATGGGTCATATCATACCGATTATACAAAAATATGGTTTCTATCGTTCTTTTTTCTTTCAGTCTGGCGACGAGACCAACCCGGAAATCGAGCATATCTCCGTTTTGTTCAAGATTGGCGCTATTTCCATATAGATATTCTACGCCGCCCAGGCTTTTCAGACGCGCCCAAAAGAGACTGGCGCCAACGGATATATTTGAGCCGGGTAGATGCCGACCAAGGGAAGTAGAAAAATAGGAATTTCCCAATATTTTATGATCATTCGAATGGGCATTCGGATTAAGTACTGCCGGGGTGACCTCCTGAATGGAAAGATTGACTGTTCCAAACCAGTTTTGAGAACCTGAAAGCACAGTAAGGGGGAGTGTTTGTGCAGAACCCAGATCCTCGGTCATTGAATAATAAGAGGGGGTACCCACGATATAAGTACCGTTTATTAAATCACCTTTGGCTGGGTTGACAAATGGATCGCCCAGAGAATCATCCAGGGCTAAACTTAGACCACCGATACCTAAATTTTGTGATGGATAAATCAGAAATTGATCGCCGGTGGCTACAGGTACTGTTTTAATACTTATTAATTGTGCGAAGACAGTTGCCGGATATATTAGGAGAATTAAAACAAATCTTAATTTAATGAAGAGGGAACAATTAATGACGGGTAACATTTAGCCCTCCTTTATTTATGGCTTTCATTAAAGCTGCAATATTTTATTGCCACAGAGCACTCGGAGAATACGGAGTTTTTTTATTATTTATTTTGTATTTTGAATTATCTGTTTTATCTCTCTGCCATTCCGCATAAGTTTGTATCATATGACTAACGTTTATTTTTTTAGATCCCGGCTTAGTCGGGATTAAACCTGTCAAATTTTTTAATTCCCATGGTCATTTGATACTATCAATATATAAATATCTTATTCCGACCATTGCGGCTGTAATATTTTACCCATGAATAAGAGTGTTCCGGACTGGCGTTCCCGTAAAGCAAAAACAAAGGGACGATCGACACGCATATAAATACCGTGTGGACCGACAGACGTGTAACCAATTTCAACCACCGTAACCGCTGCCGCTTCCGTCCCCTCTTCGTCCACCTGCACAAAGGTTTTATGCAGTACGGAACTGATATAGAGTTGCAGCTGCGGGTTGATTCGGCTGAAATCCGCATGAAAAGGATCGAAAGCAACCGCCATGCCCATCTGACTTAGGACATGATTCATTATCAGTTTATATTCCAACTTGAATTTGGGCAATTCCAGACCAACGGACGATGTATTCAGCTGGCTGATATAATATTCCCAGTGCGTTTTATCCAGATTCATTATCAATGAATGAAGGTTGTCACTGCTTCTGGGCAGGAGTATGACCATACTAAAAGCACCATCCCCGTAAGGGAGTTCGACGATCTGCACCTGATCATCAGAATAATAGGATAAATCACTTTCAAGGCGCATCATCTGGCAGTTCACGGTTTCACCCCCCATCAGGTAAAAAGAGGCGTTAGCGGTTTTATCTTTATCAAACTCATATTGCCAGGTGCCCTTGAAATAGATGGCATTGATCAGAAACATCAGCGTCAGCGGATCAATGCTGTCAACCACCTCGCTAATTTTGCCATGCGTTTTGCTGTTTACCCAGTTGTTGATCGCTGTAACTGTGGCCGGATCCTTAAAATTCATGGGCATGATCGTGGCATCGAAGAAGGTGCGATTGATATCAAGAAAAGAGGCCTCGACGGGAATATTATCGCGGTGCCAGATAGAGTTGGCGATCTCCATGATGACTTTAGGATCAGCATTGAGCAGTAGCTTTAGTAAGCTCTGGTAAGAACGATTGATGTCCTCATTGGAAAGATCAGCCAATTGGAGGGTCTGTCGCATGGCCTGATAGGTGCTGCTGTCGGCGCCATTTAAGGTCATACCCAGGGCCATGGAGACGCTGAGTGGAGAGATGAATATATCTTTATTCTGATCCTCTTCCTCTATTGCTTTAAATAATTCCAGGCCAAAATTCCCCGCTGATTCGACCAGACTTTTTTCCAAAGGTGTTAATGGCCGCATCGGTTGCCATTGATCGGCGCCAATCGGTGAAAAATCTTTATTACAGCTGGCCAGATATAAACCGGCAAAGATAAGTATAATGAGTGGTTTTTTTAACATATCTGTTATTCCTTTTTTATATAAAGATTATCATTAGTGTCCGGTTTAAAATTTTATTACGGTATATGAGGCCAAGGAATATAGGGTATGTGATATTATCTTCTGTGGTCGATGTGATTGAATAACTTACTTTGACAAATTAAACCGGACATTCCTGGAAAATTATACAAAATGCAGGCCGCCAAGTCAAGTAAAATGTTTAGCGGATGTTCTGAAGGGTTCAAACCAATCATTATACGTCTGTGATCAGTTTGACGCAATGCTTTTTGATCCACCGGCATTTACAACTAAATCTTTATGTGCCGTTGCGTATTTGCTGGGTTATTCATATTTCATTGCTTTGAAAATAGTCGTTTAAATGTTTATATTATAAAGATTAATATCGGCTGTTTCAGTGTTTATTTTTAAGAAATAAAGTCAGGGTGTGTTCCAGATCTCTTGATAGATTTACGCATTGCTTTTTTCCCAAGTTCTAATATTTTAAGCAGCTGATGATAATAATTCCCAATTACAAATTCCTAATTCCTATTTTATCAATAATTCGCGAGGTATCATATGTCTAGAATTTCTTCAATGTTGTTTGTCGCACTGATATTAGGTTTGGGATGGGCGATCCGTGGCCATTTCGGTCATGAATGGGGTGCTTCCTGGGCAGGGGGGATGGCCGCATTGGCCATTCTGGTCGCAGCCAGGAGAAGCGACTGGATGCAAAGGGCTCCGGTCCTGACCGCTCTCGGTGCCATTGGTTGGGCCGTTGGCGGTATGATGAGTTATGGCTTGGTTATCGGTTACTGCCGTGGAACGGGTTTTGGCAATGTGGCCTATGGCTATACGATGCTTGCCGTTATTGGAGGATTATATGGTTTTATCGGCGGTGGTTTTTTGGGTCTCGGTCTGGAATCCAGCGCTACAAAGAAGCCCAAATGGGCACAATTGATCACGGAAATGGTAGCCGGTGCCACTATCGTTTGGGGACTGATCATCTACCAGCTGGAATGGTTTATGACACCGCCGCGCTCGGAGCTCTGGGCCGCCTGTGCCGGTGCGGCAACGGCACTGGCCTGGCATCTTTACCGGGAAGGCTATCATCGCGCTCTTAGAGTGGCCGGATATTCCATGCTCGGTGCAGGTTTTGGCTTTGCCTTCGGCAACTTAATACACACAATCGGTGCTGTCAGCGGTATCAGTTATAACTGGTGGAATGTAATGGAATTTACCCTGGGATTCTGTGGTGGCCTGGGAATGGCATACGCGATCGTGACCCGGGACTGGCCGGAATCGGTTAAACCATCAAAAACAGCCAACTGGTTAGGAGTGATCTTCGTGGTTATTGCTATACCGTTGACAAACTTTGTAGAAGCTTTTCGTAAAGAAAAATTCCTCAAATTAGCTGAAAATTTAAACCTCGCTGATCCCGCCGCCTATGCAAACAATCAGATCATACTCGGTGCGGTTATTTTTGCACTATTTATGATTGTTACTGTGATTATATGGCAACGTGTAGGGAAGGAGAAAGAAGATCTTACCGGTAAAATAGTTACTATTGCTGTTTTCGTCTATTCCATTTACTATACGGTATATGGATTTATTGTTAAGGGATTCTTTTGCCGAACGTTCAGTCTTAAACATTCGGATGCTTTGTACGCACCGATTCTTATTATCGCCTTTATTCTCTGGTTTTTGAACCGTGATAAAAAAGTATCACTACCATTGGTAAAGACAGATAATGAGTCATGGAGACGCTGGATTTTAATAATAAGCGTAGTGATTCTTATGATAATTATCATTACATTAATCTCTATTAATAGTCATACCGGAATACCGGGTTTTCATGAAAGATTTTAAATTGGGGAATCAAACGGTTGATTTTTTATAGTATGTTCAAATTAATCAGTAAAATGAAATTATTTGCATAAAGCTTACTAAAATTTTTTTGAAAGGAGTGATTACATGAATTATTATCAATTAAAAACGGGATTTATGGTATTATTTAGCGCTGTGCTACTTAATTTTCTGGTTTTTGCTTGTTCCGATACGCAGAAAACAGAAGGAAAAACGGAATCGGCCAACAACGTTCTGACCGATGCGGAAAAGGAAGCCGGTTGGATTCTTTTATTTAATGGTAAAACATTTAACGGTTGGCATGGTTTGGGCAAGGATTCTTTCCCTTCAGAGCGTTGGGTCATCGATGGTGATGCTATTAAAAAGATATCCAGCGAGGAGGGCCCAAAAATGCCTGATGGCCAGCCCGTTCAGGGAGGGGATCTTTCTTCCAATGAGACGTATGAAAATTTTGAATTTGCTTTCGACTGGAAAATATCGTCGGCTGGAAACAGTGGGGTTAAATATAATGTATCCGAAGAAATCTCCACCTCCAGGCCACCGGGACGTGCCGCTCTCGGGTGGGAATACCAGGTGCTGGATGACGAGAAACACAGTGATAATTTAAATCCAAATCACCTGACCGGATCTCTCTATGATATGATCCCGCCGACGAATAAAAAACTAAAACCCGTCGGTGAATTTAACAGTTCACGAATCATTGTCGATGGGTATCATGTCGAGCACTGGCTAAACGGTGCCAAGGTTGTTGAATATGAATGGGACAGCCCTGAATTTGATGTCTTGTTTAAAAAGAGTAAATATCGTGATATTCCCGGATTTAAAGAAAAAAGAAAGGGACATATCGTTTTACAGGATCATGGTAACGCCGTCTGGTTTCGTAATCTTAAGATTCGTCTATTGTCAGAAGAAAATTAGTTGGAGCGGTAAGTACGCTTGTGTCACTAACCGGAGGCTCAAATGATTAAATATATTGTAGTTAACATCATTTTACTCTTGACAGTTTTGAGTATTGGCTGTGTTGACAAAGCCGATGATACGAATGCACTAAAGATTGATGTGGTTACTGATGAAGACAAACAGGCCGTCGATATTCTTGTGTCCGGAAAACTTTTTACTTCCTACCTTTATACCGACAAAATATCAAATCTGAAAAAACCGGTCCTTTTTCCGGTTATTGCCGCTAACGGTGCCATTATCACCCGTGGATATCCGCTTCAGACAAGACCGGGTGAGCGTATCGATCATCCGCACCATATCGGTTCATGGTTAAACTATGGCGAGGTTAACAATCTTGATTTTTGGGGCTATTCCGATGCTACGCCTCCTGAGCAAGCTTACAGAATGGGTGTTATTCGTCATCGCCAGATAAAGCGTGCCGAAGGGGGGATGGGCAGTGCCGTCCTTGAGGTAGTCATGGAGTGGTTAAAGCCGGATGGTACAGCAATTCTTGAAGAGAATACACGTTTTATATTCCGGGCGTCTGAACATACCCGTATTATCGACCGTCTTACCACACTCGCGGCACTTAACGAGTCAGTTTTATTTAATGATACAAAAGAAGGAATGTTTGCGATTCGGGTTAATCGGGCGCTTGAGCACCCCAGTGATAAACCGCTTGTTTTAAGTGATGTTCATGGTAACATAACCGATGTCCCGGTACTGGACAATACCGGTGTGACCGGTCACTATCTCAGTAGCAGTGGTGTTGAAGGAATGGATGTATGGGGCAAGAGAGCCAAATGGGTGGCTCTCTCGGGTGAGATAAATAATGAAAAGGTAACGGTGGTGATCTTTGATCATCCTACCAATGTGGGATATCCAACATACTGGCATGCCCGTGGTTACGGTCTCTTTGCGGCCAATCCATTAGGGCAGAAAGTCTTCAGTCAGGGTAAGGAAACAATGAATTTGACTCTTAAACCGGGTGAATCGGTTACCTTTACATATCGTATGCTTATTCTTTCCCAGGAGGCTAACGCGGGAATAATTGAAAAAGAATATGTGAAATTTATAGAAGACATGAATTAACGGCCCTGATGAATATGTGAATAATTTCGTGTTAAAGGGGGATGTTCTTTTTAAGCCAATAAAAATAATATGGTAAATGGAAAACAAATAAATACTTTTGATACTACTGTAGATTATAAAAGGAGGTATTGGATGAAAAAATTAATCGTAGTGGCTGCAATATTAATACTTAGCGCCTTATACTTAAGTTGCACCGGAAATAGTCAGCAATCCTCCGCTATGAAGGTTGAGGTAATCCCCGATGAAAGCCAACAAGTTGTAAACATTCTTGTCGATGGCAAACCATTTACTTCCTATCTTTATACTGATAAGATAGCGGCGCTGAAGAAAACTACATTATATCCGATCCTGACCGCTAACGGTCACGATATCACCCGCGGCTTTCCGCTACAAAAACGTCCGGGTGAGCGTGTGGATCACCCACACCATCTCGGTATGTGGCTAAACTATGGCGATGTAAATGGACTCGATTACTGGAATAATTCTGATGCCATCTCACCCGATCGGGTAGATGAAATGGGTGTGATTCGTAATGAAAAAATAAAAAACGTGACAAGTGGCAATGGCCAGGGTAGCCTGGAAGTGTCAATGAACTGGTTAAAATCGGATGGGACGGTCATTCTTAAGGAAGATGCCCAGTTTATTTTTCGCGCCGAGAAGGAATTACGGGTGATTGATCGTATTTCAACCCTCACTGCACAGGATGAGCCTGTTTTGTTTAAAGACAATAAAGAAGGGATGTTTGCTATTCGCGTCACGCGTGCCCTGGAGCATCCGACCGATAAACCGGTCGTGTTAAGTGATGCTCATGGTAAGAAAACAGATGTCCCTGTTTTGGATAATACGGGTGTTAGCGGTCATTATCTCGGCAGCAATGGTGTGGAGGGAATGGATGTCTGGGGAAAAAGAGCCAAGTGGATGGCCTTGTCAGGCGAAGTAGAGGGCGAAAAGGTATCGGTGGTGATTATGGATCATCCTGGTAATGTTGGATATCCTACTTACTGGCATGCGCGTGGATATGGGTTATTTGCAGCGAATCCATTGGGACAGAAAGTGTTCAGTGAAGGAAAAGAAGAACTGAATTTATCTCTTGAGCCGGGACAATCAGTGACCTTCAAATACCGTACACTTATAATCTCGGGACAAACCACCCCTGATATTTTTGAGAAAGCTTATGAAAAATTTGTCGCGGAAGTGAAGTAAATTTTTATACCTGTAAAAAGATTTTAGTATCCGAGGGATTATATGAGTAGAGACGTTGCATGCAACGTCTCTACCTTTTATTTGTAAAAAATATACAATTTAAAGAATAAATGATTAATGAAAATGAGGAGTAAATCAATGGTTGTAAGATTAATTGGATTTTCTTTTTTCCTTCTAATGATTACCTCCCTCTGTTACAGTGGAAACCGCTTGAATGCCAAATGGGAAATATTGTTCGACGGAAAAACCCTTGACGGTTGGGAACAGCGCGGTGGAAAGGCCAGATATAATGTGGAAGATGGTATGGTTGTCGGTATTTCAGTAAAAGATACGAAGAATAGTTTTCTTTGCACGAAACAACACTATGGTAATTTTATTCTGGAATTGGAATTTTGGGTTGATGACAAGATGAACTCGGGTATACAAATTCGCAGTCAAAGCCTGGAATCTTACCAGGATGGCCGCGTACATGGTTATCAGGTGGAAATTGATCCTTCAGAGCGCGCCTGGAGCGGGGGTATTTACGACGAGGCACGACGCGGTTGGCTGTATGATTTGAGAAACAACGAAGCGGCTCGCCAGGCTTTTAAACATAATGAATGGAACCGATTGCATATAGAAGCCCTGGGTCCTTCGATTCGAACATGGCTCAATGGTGTACCCACCGCTAATCTTGTTGATTCATTAACCGCTCAGGGATTCATCGCCCTGCAGGTTCATGGAAACCGTGAAGAGGGTATAAAAGTCAGGTGGCGCAATATCCGGATCATGGATTTAGGAACAACGACAGAATTTCCACAAATGATTCAGACTGAAAAATAAATTGGGAACTGGGATTAGGAATTAGGAATTTGGGATTCTCAATCTGGTTGATTTGTAAATCTGTTCCCGAGGAGTATTATCCTATTTGCTATAGTGACAATTGTCGTCATTAAAAGTTTGTAATATATGGTCTCAGGTGATTTTTATTTTAGACGGGATAACAGGATTAACCAGATTCAAATTCTTATTAAGTTACAAATAATTTGTATATCAGATCTCTTTACCCCTAAAATGATATATATTAAAATCCGTTTTTATCATCCTGTGAATCCCGTTATCCTGTCAAAAAAATTAACTGCCTTGGTAGCAAATGATACATTATTCTATAAAATGATTTGATTAATAATACAAATGATTATTAATCAAGATCTGAATTATTTTTGAGGATTGTATATGAATAAAGAATTGTTTGCCGGTCTGGATGTATCCACCCAGAGTTGTAAGCTAGTGGTAATTGATGCAGAAAAAAAAGAGGTCGTATTCGTTGAGGCTGTCAATTATGACGCTGATTTGCCTCAATATAATACAAAAAATGGTGTTGTGCAGGGGCTTGGGGAAGGAGTCTCGGAATCTGAACCGGGCATGTGGCTAGCGGCTGTTGAAGACATATTCGGCCGCCTGGCAGGATCTGGGATTGAATTGGATAGGATCCGTTGTATTTCCGTTTCCGGTCAGCAACATGGTTTGGTTTCTCTTGATGCTTCGGGCGAGTTAACCAGGAAGCGTAGCAAATTGTGGAACGATTTTTCAACCCTCGAAGAATGCAATCTTTTAACAGCCGCTCTGGGCGATGTAAGCGAAATGGTTAAGGAAGTGGGTAATTCACAACGAACGGGATACACAGCGGCGAAGATTTTCCATATGGTCAGACATGAAAGAGTTGCTTACGAGCGGACGGCAACATTCTTCCTGGTACATAATTATATTAACTGGTACCTGACCGGGGGAAAAAAGAATGGTGTTCGGGTCATGGAACCGGGGGACACCTCCGGAATGGCCCTTTGGAATCCGGGAACCGGGGCATGGTCGCGAAAACTGATCAATGCCATCGACCCTGGTTTGATAGAAAAATTGCCGCCGGTGAAACCTTCAGATGAAAGTATTGGAACAATCACCGATCACCTTGTCGAAAAGTATGGTTTTGCTCCGTCCTGTAAAATTGATGCCGGGTGCGGGGACAATATGTATGGAGCTGTTGGAACGGGCAACATCCGGCCGGGAGTTGTTACCGTCAGTCTCGGAACCAGTGGCACAGCCTACACAGTCACGAAGCAACCTTATATAGATCCAACCGGTGAAATAGGCTCTTTTTGTGATAGTACAGGTCAATATCTTCCTCTTCTTTGTGTATCGAATCTTGCCAATGGATATGACGACATATTAAAGGGATTTAAGATATCTCATGAGCAATTTGCAGAAATTATTAAACGAACGCCGGCCGGAAATAAAGGTCGAATGCTCATTCCCTGGTTTGTTGGAGAACGGACACCGGATATACCCAATGCCGCGCCGGTATATTTTGGATTTCAGATAGAAGATTTTACAAAAGAAATTTTATGTCGGGCGGTGTTGGAAGGACATGTTTTGAATCTTTACGATGGGTTTCAGCGAATGTCTGTTTCTCCGGCAGAGATCCGTTTAACCGGGGGATTATCAAAATCCAGTGCATGGTGTCAATGTATTGCCAATGTATTCGAAGCAGAAACCGTTCCTGTTGAAGGTGAGGGTGCTGCTTTAGGCGCGGCGGTGCATGCGTCATGGGTGTGTCGAAAGGAGAACGGGGAGGAGACTGGTCTGGAGGAGATTGTCACTGATTTTGTAAAACCGGACGAATCCAGGAGGATGATACCTGATCCCAAAATTGTTGAAATATACAGATCTCAGAAACATCTTTATAAAACGATCAGTAGTTTATTCAAAGATAAAAAGATCGACAGCCCATTTGATTTGAGAACACAGCTCGTAAAAATATCATCGAATTAATATTTACTCTTTGCCTGTATGATCCGCTAATTGGTCAAGCATTCTTATGGCATTCTGGTTTTGCGGATCAAGCGACAATGAAATGGTATAGTTTTTAATCGCCTCTTCCCTCTGACCATTATTTAAATATGCCTCAGCCAGACTGTCATAGGCATTGGCAGATTCGGGATAGTAACGGATATTGAATGTTAGAAGGGCTATAGCCACGGGAAAATTTTTTTGAGACAGATATCTGTATCCCAGATCGTTTATCACCCATTCCCCAATATACCCTGAATCGATCTTGCCGGCCAGTACTGAGGCCAGGAGCGTTTCAGCAGAATCACTCTGGCCTTCAGAAAAAAGAGTGACTACTGTATCCAGGCCGGCAGATAAATCCATATAAGAATTGACGATATCATGATCACTCCTTTCACGATAGATCCTCGCTGCTTGCGCCGCCCTATCCATCGCCACAGATAAAGCATCGGCTGCCTTTACGGGAATATCAGGAGCAACACCAACGCCTTCCCAGTTTGTTCCGGTGATGGGATTGACCGAATGGCCCGTAGGTATGAAAATATTAAAACGGTCGTTAATCGTAAAGGAATACCCGGGATTAGCGCCACCGGCAGTTTTCTCCCCGATCAGGGTCGCTCTTTTTTGTACCTTTAGATTATAGGCAAATTCTTCTCCCCCGGAAAAAGTTTTAGGCCCAATCAGAATAAAAAGAGGAACCTCCGGTCTCTTTTTTATGCCCATATTTTTAATTGTCCAAAATTCCTCCATATAATCTCCACGCCGCCAATAAGTACTGTTCAGATGAACCAAACGATCAAAAAACCAACTACATAAAAACTGAACCGTTGCCGGGTTACCACCGCGGTTCTGGCGAAGATCGATGATGAGAGCATCGGTATTTTCCAAAAAATGCAAAGCGTTGAGTGCCCTAGCATACACCAGATCTAAGGGTTCAAACAGGCGAAGATCGAGATATCCAACATTACCGCTTAAAATTTTTACTTCCCAAAATCCCAGGTTTTCCTTAATGCGCTCATGGGTATGTAAGAAAAAAGCAAGCAGAGGATTTTCTTCCTCCCATTGATTCACATCCGGGGAGATGGTCTGTATACGAATATGCCGGTCATGATGCACCACTTGCAGATCGGATGTCAGCTGTCGGGCCAGGGCTCGCGGATGCTTAATATTTTCGTAAGTGCTTTCTTCCAGTTTTTCTTTCAAAAAATCGGCACAGGCCTGGCCAACTGCTTTATCAAAATAATTCGCAACCAGTAACTGACTGATTCTTCCCATGATTTGTTTGTGTTCCTCCTGGTTTAATTTCTGGGAGGGTTCCTGCCCAGGGCAGGGTGAAATCAGAAGAATCACTCCAAGTATTATATAAATCAGATATATGAAAAGACGGCTTGACATTTTTATTCCCTCATTACTTGGTGAATTTTTAAAATATAATACGTCAGGGCAAATATAGAAGAGGAATCACTGCCAGGAAAGCTTAAAATGTTTATATAATTATTATTGATGATATTAAAATAGTACAAAGGATATTCCGGATATAGTATTAAAAAATGATTACACCTTTGTTATAATAATAGCCCGGCGATATTTACAGGAGTAAAATAATTGGCTATTTGACGAAAATCACAGACATCGTTTGAATTAATATTATATTTTGTTTCAATTCTATCCTGAATAAAAATTGACGGATAAAAAATTCTGTAAATCTCCCAGATCGGTAAGTCTCTGGTTGAAAATTTAACCCGGTGGGATAATTTATTTTATGCCTAATAATGAAGAAAAAAGTTAAGGTTTGCAAAATTTTTCCGATATTTTCTAGTATAATTTTTTATTCAATTGGCGGCTTAACAACATTTCTATACCCATCAAGATTTTATAATCTGTGAAACTCAGGAACTCAGATTTCGCCGCGTCGAAGACCCTGTTTTACAGGGTAGGCGAATCCGCCCGCTGGCGTGATCTCGGGGTAGAAAAGAATTGTATTGTAGAAAACCGATGATGTGTTCGTTGATATATTAATTGAATTTTTTTGACACTACCATTTTTTAATAAAGGAGAAATTTATGAAAACCAATGCCATTCTTTTTGTTATAGTAGTACTATTTTTTTCAATGGTTTCGTGTAATTTAGAGGATAATCCAACAGAATCTATAGATGTGGAAGGGGCAAAAGCAGATATTGAATTGGCCAATAAAGCCCTGGAGGATGTGCTTTATGCTCTGATCAATAGTGAAGGGATCGAGACGATGGATCAAATTGATTTTTCTGTTCCTTTTGGTTTGTATACCTCTGCTTACTCAAAAGATCCGTCGAACCAGGATGCTAATTTTGGGCTTGGCCTGACCGGAATGTTTATGATTACACAGGATGAGCAGGTTAATAATGCCTATGAAGAATGGCAAACTTACCTGGAATCCACCACTCCCTTTGAAGTCCCGTTAAATACTCAGAAAAACAAAACACTTAAAATTGGTTTCCCAACCTCTCTGAGCTTTTTCTCCATCCCTGAAAAAGATCTGGCAAAAACGATCATTGGGACCCATAAGATGGCTTTAGATGATGCCCCAAAATTAAGCACGATTCAGCTAATATTAGAAAATAATTTTATTCCCAAACTGGACCTTGCTTTATCAGCACTCGATCTGGTCGATGATAATCCGCAATATACCTTTACGATCAGCCCTAAAATGCAGGGAGATCTTCAGGCTGATCCCCTGGAAATTGATCTGACGGAGATATATGCGCTGGAAGTTGGTATTAATGTGTTAAAAGTTGTCTTGGATATCGCGGTTGCCTATAATGTCGATTTTACCGGTTATGACAGCTTGGGCATGCTGAATGCATTTACCCCGGGAAGTAGCTTTCTAACTGTAAGAAATTCCGGTCAGTCATTAGCGGATGCCAAGACTTCCCTTTTAGATGCGATAGACAAGTTAGAAGCCGGTATCAGTTTCTTGCGTAATGAGACCGATGATCAGAATGATGATATCATAAAATTGAATCCGGGAGGTAATGATGAGGCAGATCTTGATAGCATTCTGGCGCATACCGATGACGTGCGTGATCTGTTAATGACAGGATTAAGCTTTAGCGGTGACTGGGATGGCAATAAGGCTACAGCGGAAGAAGATCTTATCATAAATATAGGAGAATATTTCGATACGCCCGTACAGGATATAAAAGGATTGTTCCCACCATATACGGCCTCAGTGGGGCGTGATACCTCGGATTACAAGTCGTATTGGTTTTATGATGATTCCGTCATTTCTGCAACCGTCAATATTCCTGTAGAAAATTATTACTCATATTACCGCTACTATTCCTGGAATAACTCTGGCTATGAAGATTTTTACAGACAAACAAACCTCACTGTTCCGGAATTTGACCAGGCTTTTGAGGCAAAAGTAGCTGAATTAAAACAGGTACCGGGCATTCAAAATATTTATGTTCAACTTTACTGGTGGGGACAAAACCTGACTATCGGCCAGCATGTGATCAGCGAAGTACCACTAACCTGGAATTATGATTATCGGCTGGCTCAATCTGCCTCCTATTATCCCATTATCACCTGGACCGCCGATAGCTTTGAGCAATGGATCCTCCCTGATCCAACCTTTGGGGGTGTTCTACCCGGTATGACAGATTCTGAATTTAAGCGAATTTTTGGTATTACCGGTGAGGGTTGGGAGAAAACTCTCGGATTTTAAGAAAGAGATATAAGAGTTCTTACAAGGGCGTTTAATAAAACGCCCTTTATTTTTGACACAAATTTATAGAAAAACTGTTTTCAGCGTTAAACATCATGCCGTTCAAAATTAAAAAAATTTTACCGATTCTTATCATTGAAATATTATATTCATCTGCGTTTAGCCAGGTTCAATTTGATTATATCTCGGAATGGTCCGATATATTTTTCTCCAATATCAATCTGATCTCTGAACAGCCGGAATTTATACCTATGGGTAATTCCGGGGAAGTCTCCCGGCAATTCTCATTCAGATCTTCATTATCATTTAATGATTTTTATCGGGAAAAACGCGGAGAACTTAACCGTGGCTTATATTATATTAATCAGGATAATGTTTTTTGTGCACCGATTGATGTCGCCGGTCTGTCTTTTATTTTTGGCGCCCGGTATAGTTTGAGCCATAAGGAAATGTATTACGATCTGACCAGTGATGAATCTTTCCGGTTAAAAAATGCCTCCCGGGGATATATGTTTTCGCTCCGGACGCAAATTTGGAAAAACCATCTAGTGTTTAGGACAGGGATCGGCAGGAAAAATTCGGGCGATAAGCCGTATTATCCCTGGAATATCGGAGTATCTTTTCATCCCACTGAATCCATAACATTGTTATATCACCACTATGATGATTATTTCCGGTGGGAATATAATTTCAATCTGGAAGATCCTCCAATTTTTTTAATTGCGAATGAATTTTCACAACTGGATCAATTTGGCCTTTCATGCAGACTCATTCCATCACTGCTTTTCAAGGCCGGTATGCAGAATAATTACATCAATAAGAATCGGACCATTAGTGACAAACAGACAACGCTTGTGCCACTGGGAACACAATATCAGAGAAATATTGCTGTTGAATATTTTCCTCTGCAGAATTTATCTATAATCATTCAATATTATGACAGGAAGAACAGCATTTCGGGATATTTTTATGATTCTTTTCAAATATTTGGAAAACTGACCGAGCAGCTCGATAAATCGAAGATATACCGGTCAGAGATTCTTTATCGATGGGATTCTCACTCTTTAGGGCTGAATGTGGAGTGGGGAAATGGAGACATCAGTTATAGAGGTCATTTAGAATCCTGGCCATTTACGCCCACCTGGATAGATTTACTGGGCATACGTTATAATTTCCGATCATTCCTCTCCTATCATTTATACCGGATCGGGGCCAGTTATCGCTATAAAAAGGCAGATTGGCATTTTTATTTCGACACAGCATTTGAAAGAATGAAACCGGGAGGTGAAGCGAAAACCTGGGAACCGCAGATCCTGGTTTTTGGTGTCCAAAATCTTAATGTCTATTCTCTTGCAAAGGAAAACCGGGATGGTGTTTATTTAGGTCTGCAAGTAGGAAAGTCATTTGGAGAAGGTTTACAATTGGCCTATCAGTTTCAGCAATATATTCCGATAGAATTTACAAAAAGCCAGGCGTCAGGCCCGAGCGTCGGATCTACTGACTTGAAGGTCTATGGTGGGGGAAAGCACTATCTACGTTTCAACTTTACTCTCTAATAGAAATTTACCTCTCTTCATTTTTTCATGTCCCGATTTTATCGGGATGACACAACCTACTCTACTGGTTTCGTTTTTAGACTGCGTCTGAAAAACTTTACCAGAAATTTTTAGGAATTTATCCCAAAATTTATATATCTTGCTTTTATAAGCAGAAATTTTATACCAATTAAATATAGGATTAATGATGTCAAATAAAAAGATACCATGGATCTTGTTATTTTTTACCTGGACGCTATTCGCAAACGTACCGGCGCAAATCCAGATACCGAAGGAAACGGAATATTTTAATATCATTCGTGTGGAGGGACCGGAGCGGGGAGAGTATATCTTTGATCAAGTCCGCATGATTTTCCCCGATACTGTTTTCTTTACAGAGAATGCAATGAATAATCTGGGTTATGAATTTCTTTATAATAATAAATTTGAGGAAGCACTAAAGGTTTTTAACCTTAATATCCGGGCCTATCCCCATAGTTGGAATGTCTACGACAGCATGGCGGAGGCTTTTATGTTTAATGGCGAAAATGATAAAGCCATCGAATATTATAAAAAATCTGCCGAGATAAATCCTGACAATCTCAATGGAATCCGCTTTATTAAAGTACTTTCGAATTACAGAAAGATGGAAATGCAGATTCCCATGCGTGATGGTAAAAGACTCTTTACCTCGATTTATTTACCTTTGGATACAACAAAAAATTATCCTATGATGATTAATCGTACCCCCTATAGTGTTCGTCCTTACGGTGCGAAAGGCCATAAGAATCAGCTGGGTCCATCGGAAATAATGATGGATGACCGCTATATTTTTGTATACCAGGATGTCAGAGGTAGATACATGTCGGAAGGTGAGTATGTCAATGTGCGACCGCATATACCTGTTAAAAACGGACCAAGCGCTATTGATGAGAGTAGCGATACCTATGATAGTATCGAGTGGTTATTGAAAAATGTTCCGAATCATAATGGACGGGTGGGGATGTGGGGAATTTCTTATCCGGGTTTTTATGCTATTATGGGTGCAGTAAATGCACATCCCGCTCTTCTTGCTGTATCTCCCCAGGCGCCGATTGCCGACTGGTTTATCGGGGATGATTTCCATCATAACGGCGCATTGTTTTTAGCACAGGGCTTTAGTTTTTTTAGAAATTTTGGACTTCCGCGTCCTGAGCCAACAACAAATCGTAAATCTGGTTTTGAATTCCCAACCCCCGACGGATATGATTTTTACCTGAATATGGGACCATTAAAGAATGCCAATAATTATCTCGAAAACAGGGTGTCCTTCTGGAATGAAGTCATGATGCATGGCGTGTATGATGCTTTCTGGCAGGAACGGAGTATTCTTCCTCATTTAACCAATGTTCGACCCGCAATACTGACGGTTGGTGGTTGGTTTGATGCAGAAGATCTTTATGGCCCGCTTAATATATACAAAACGATAGAAAAAAATAATCCGGAATCACAAAACCAGTTGGTCATGGGACCATGGTATCACGGAGGCTGGGCCCGGTCCAAAGGAGATATGTTGGGGGATATCCATTTTAGCAGCAACACCGGTTATTTCTATCAAAAAAATATCGAGTTCAGATTTTTCAATCATTATTTAAAAGGCGATGGGAGTCTGGATCTTCCTGAGGCTTTCGTATTTGAAACAGGTTCCAATCAATGGCGGCAATACGATCAATGGCCCCCACAAAATGTGCAGGAAAAAAGATTATATCTGCATACAAATGGTTCTCTCTCTTATATGAAACCGCGGGAGAAGGAAGACAGTTTTAGTGAATATATCAGTGATCCGGATAAACCGGTCCCCTACATTAATGAGATCCGAAATAGTACACCCATTGAGTTTATGGTGGCTGATCAGAGATTTATTGCGACTCGTCCCGATGTTCTGGTTTATAAAAGTGCGATACTTACGGAAGATCTGACTATCGCAGGTCCTCTTACCAGTGTACTTTTCGTTTCGACATCAGGTACTGACGCCGACTGGATTGTAAAACTGATTGATGTTTTTCCTGATGATGCGCCTGATATATATCCTAATCCCAAAGATGTACGAATGGGAGGTTATCAGATGATGGTTAGGGGAGAAGTCATGCGCAGTAAGTTCCGATACAGTTATGAAATTCCTGAGTCGATGGTGCCAAATAAAATTACTAAAATTGAATTTACCCTGCCTGATATCAATCATACATTTTTAACGGGCCATAAGATCATGGTGCAAATTCAGAGTAGTTGGTTTCCTTTGGTTGACCGTAATCCACAAAAATTTGTCGATATTTATCATGCAGATGAAAGTGATTTCCAGAAAGCCGTTCAGCGTGTTTATCATTCTGATAAATTTCCATCACATTTGAAGATCAATTTTTTGGTGAAAAGTGACTGATTGCAAGGACCAAGAACAAAAAGTATTTTTATCCTCGCAGCTGATGCAGTTTGTCAAGCTCCTCCTCGTCATGTACTTTACGTGCTGTATCCTTTTGGATGGTATATCTACCCCAAAAGACGCCGGCGGCAATAACTAATGCGATTAATACGATAACTACTATAAGCCCCATATTTTTCTCCGCGAAGATTTGTTTGATGATTTTTCATAGAAATACAGAATGAATGTACTGAAATATAATAAACATAATTGATTTAATAAAAAAATAATAAATAAAATAGAAATATATATCAGTCAAGTATATTTATACAAAAGACAAACCGGGATTTTCCCATTTTTCGATAACCTGATAAAGAGTATCCCGGGCAATCTCAGCGCACTCATATTTTTGAACGGGGATACCTTCAAGATAATTTATGATGTGTTTAGCCTCGATTTGTTTTGCCTCAGTAAAAGTTTTTCCTTTGATCATTTGTGTCAGTGCTGACGCACATGACTGCAATCCTGCACACCCGACATATTCATATTTTGCATCCACAATAACATCATCCGAGATCCGGAGTGATAAAAACAATATATCACCACAAGATCCATTATGCTGAACAGTGATCGATGGCTGATCCATACTTCCCATATTAAGATTTTGTTCAAGAATGGAAACGGCTTTTTCAGAAAAACCCATATCAACTAATAATTTTCGTCTAACTTTATCCAAAATCTATCCTGTGTAATTAATAGCGCAGCTCAAGGCTGCAAAAAAAATAGTCCCGCGCCAAAGGCGGGCAAGCACAGATTTTCCTTCGAAGCCGGATCCCGTCATAGCCACGTCTGCGCCGGGCAGGCCGGGCAAGCAAGCGTCCGTCTAAGGCCGGATCAAGTGATTGACTGACACGGATATACACGGATTACTTAATCGCAACTTTGCATAGGTCACGCAGAGAGCGCTAATTATTTTGTACTTTGTATTTTTTATTTTGGATTAAATATTTATCTCTCTCCAGTGTGTTCTTAATACTGCCAGACCTCGTTGGTCCTTTTCCGAGATAACCTGATGCAAGAATATATTTTCGTCTTGCTCTGTCTGTACAATTATCCCCTCGCCGTACCTTGTTTCAGAGCGAAAACTGATTTCTAATTGCGATAAGTGTCGTTTTTTCCATACGGACAGGGGGATGGCTTCCAAAGCCCAATCAATATATTTTACATGATTGACATGTTGATTGATATCAAGATCACTGAGACGCACATCAAACTGGCGTTTTATGTCAGTGTTTTGTGGTTGTGGCAATTTTGGAAAATCATCGACAATGGCTCTTTCCCGATCCGGTAATTCAATTCCCTCCATAAAATCGGGCATCGAAATCGTACGCATTTTACTAAAATCCAACAACATCCAGGAAGATGTAGCCTTGACTATTATTTCATTATTTTTATCAAAAACAATAAAATCACGGGTTGCAAATTTTCCTTTTTTCCCGGACGGCCAGGTCTCGATATTAATTATTTCTCTCCATTGTGGATATCTTGAAAACTGAACATGCAGGCGGGAAAGCACCCAGGTAAGGTTTTTTTTCAATAATTGGTCAACACCAACGCCGAGTTTTGTTGCGTGATTTCCGGCTACTTCTTGTAAATAATTACAGATGGTCTGTGCCGAAGCGACACCATTGACATTTGTCTCATAAGAGCGTACTCTAAAGTCCTCATAGTGTATAAATTCAGTGGTAACCATTACTATTCTCCCATTAGCATTCAAAAAACAATCTAAATTATTCTATGGACTTTTTCAATTGTTCGCTACCATATGCAAATAGTAAATATTGGGTACAATTCTTAATTTTATAGAAATATCTGAAAATATCTACCGTTTATTTTTATCGGTTGATAAGATAAAATATTTGAGGGGAACGATGGGTACTCAATCAATGGCTTGGGGCTTATAATTTTTCACCGCTGGTATACCACTTCTGCCGCCGAGTCTGGTACTAACCTGAGCAGCGGCCCAGGCGGCAAAATCTAAAGTTTTTTCCAATTTCCACTTGTTCAGGATACCATAAGCAATTCCCGCGTGAAAAACATCCCCGCAACCAGTGGTATCGATTGTTTCAACAGAATATGCAGGGCCCTCTATCCATTGATTATCGGAAAGGACAACATATCCTTTCATTCCCAGTGTGACGCCTACAACACCGGGTACTAGTTTCTGTAGTTCAAGGCAGGCCTTACGCGGATTGTCTTCACCAATCAGTGTCCGGGCGAAAGATTGGGCTACGATAAAGTAATCGGTATATGGGGCCAAACGCAAGGATCCCTCCCGCAATGTGCCGGCATCAACAACAACGGGAATACCGGCCTCCCGGGCTACTTTGGCAACAGCCAGCGAAGCCTTGAGAAATAATCCATCCGTATATACCATTCGCGCTTTTCTGATGATATTATAATCGGGCTCTTCCGGTTTTAAAACAGGCCCGGTTGGCCGACGCCAGAAAATTGTTCTGCTGCTTGTTGTTTTTTCGCTAATGATAAAAGCAATCTGTGAGTGGGAATTCTTACGGATCAATACATTATCTGTATTAACCTGTTCCTCCTGTAGTGAAGTTAAGAGCTGCTCTCCGTAGGAATCGTCACCAACAATACCGCAGAGAGAACAGGATAATCCCCACCGTGAAAGGGCGACTAAAGCCGTTGCAACCGGTCCGCCTCCATCAAGAAATAATGATGATATTTCAGATTTACTATCCGGGAGTGGATAAGTGTCCATTTCGGCAATGTAATCCCAACAGATTTGGCCAAGGCCATATACATCACAGGTTTGTGTTGACATATTGGTTGACTACAGTTGATATCTTTTTCTACATCCCGAGACCCTCGAAGAATCCGCCAAAAGCAACACTGACAATAATCCATAATACCCAAAGGGAAATGATCGGTACTGCTGCTTTTTTAATCGTTGTTTTATAGGTGACCGCCAAACCGATGATCCAGAGAATAATTTGCCAAATGGTGAAGATATCAAATTTCGAGAATATACGATAGAGTGTACTTTTTTCTTCGCCGATCGGTGGTGTATCAAGAAGAACAGTTAGATCTAAAGCGATCCCCTGGGTGGTGCCCTTGGAAATCATCAGTAGGGTCATTAATATTAAACTGATGACACCTACCAGCCCCGACCAGCAAACAATGGCAAATACCTTTTTAAAGGATGAATCACCGCCGATCATTACGTTACCGGCGACATAAAAAATTGCAGCCATTATCACAATCATGACCAGCCAGACAATGGGTCCGGCAATCAGGCCAACATATTTTAGCGGACCTGTTAATCCCGACTTTGCGGCATCTAGTTGTGCCTGAGGCATATCCTTCGCTTCCAACATCGTTATTCGATCAGCCATCTGGATATCGATCGTCAGTACTTGCATGATCAGAAAAAAGATAACCCCAATAATAAAAGGTAAAAACCAGGTTGGTTTTTGGTCAATCGCTTCAAAAGTTTGACGAGGTGCGGTGAATATACCGATAATCTTTTGAAAGGCACTCATTTCGTGCCCACTGGTTGCTTCTTCACTCATAAACCCTCCCATGTTTTTATAATGTATAGGTAAAATAGATTTATTTAAGTATAAATCTGTGTTTTTTCTTATAAGTGATTCAGAATGAATGTTTTATACGCGCAGATAACACCTGGACGTGAAATATATCGTTTAAGGTAAGAAGTCAAAGCAATACAGGCAAGAAAGTTTTTATGATTTTTTAAATTTTAATATAGTTTTGAAATTAGACTCTGCTTTATTGCTTTTCGATTGGGGTAATATTGGCGATGATTTTTATTTATCAGTAATTTAGACAACGATCAATACGGAAATAGTAAACTCAATTTACTTTAGAGAATAACACTATTATTAAATTGACAGGCAATCAGCATTATCAATAAAATATTTTAATAAATGAATAATTATATACTCATCCATTATGGTGAAATAAGTCTAAAGGGAAAAAATCAACCGCAGTTCAGAATGCAGTTACTCAAGAACATCCGACTTTCCCTGAAAAGTGCTGATATTGATTGGCCGATCAAACATTATCGGGGATATTTGTCGTTAGAAGTTTTGCAAAGGGAAAAAACAGAGATTGCCCAAAAAAAGATTGAACAGGTCTTTGGGATTGCCTGGTTTTCTCCGGCCATACGATATCACTATCAGGGATTTGATTCGGATTCAGTGGCTGGCATATTAAATACCATAGAAAAACATTTATGCCAACTGGCCAATGAAAAGTATCGACCGGGAGCCACATTTTGTGTGCATGTAAGACGTTCCGATAAACGGTTCCCAGTTACATCATTGGATCTGGAGCGGTTATTTGGATCTTCGATCATCAAGAATACATCCTGGGAGAATGTGAATTTGAAGAAGCCGGATCAGTCGTATTATATTGAAATTCAATCGAACGAAGTTTTTATCCACACGGACAAAATTAGTGGTACGGGAGGATTGCCTGTGAATACAGCATATCGGGTACTTGTCATGCTATCCGGTGGTATTGATTCTCCGGTGGCCGCCTACCTTGCCGCACGCCGGGGATGTCACATCGATTTTGTTCATTTTACCGCCTCACATGTTCAACCGGAAGAAATAATTAACAGTAAAATTGGTAGTCTGGTGAAGAAATTGAGTGAATATACCTTGAAGTCAAAACTTTTTGTATTTCCCTCGACCTATTTTGATCTTGCCATTGCCGGTAAACGTGCCACATTTGAACTGGTTTTATTTCGTCGTTTTATGGCCAGAACTGCCCAAAAACTTGCCGAACAGCAGCAGATGCCCGCCCTTGTAACCGGTGATAATTTGTCCCAGGTTGCCTCGCAGACACTCACCAATATCGCCTCTACTCTACGGGCAGTCGAGATACCGGTTCTGCAGCCGGTTTTGACGTTTGATAAGGAAGAAATAATTCAACTGGCCAAGCGGATCGATACCTTTACTTTATCTGTCCTGCCTTATAAAGACTGTTGTGCACTCTTCCAGCGTCATCCGCGCACAGTCTCCAATCATGAAGAATTGTCTGACCTTGAATCTAATATTTTCGGAAACTATGATAAGATGATCAATCAAACTTTCGATGATATGTTTTGGATTGAGTATCGATATGGTAGAAAAGAAGGCTGATTCAAAATATACTGAATCAGCCTTTTCATATTCGTTGATACAAACTATAAAATAAATACTTCTTTCCTGATTTCAATAATTTCCTCAGGTGCTTTTTTCCCCTTGACACGCATCTTTCTAAGCATATCATCTTCGTCGATGAAAACATTCTCATCCTCATCTTCATGAAGCAGATGCATACCCTCAGGACCTTTAAATTTTTTCATCGTCCATTGATGCACCGGTTTTTTTTCAAGAACAACTGTTGTTTCTTTATGCTTACCTTTGCGAGAAAATTTTAATTTAATTTTCTCCTGCGGATTATAATAGCTAACCGTCCGTATAAGATCCTGGTTATCCTCGATTATTCGATTGTTAATTGAAATAATAACGTCTCCCGCCATAAGCCCTGCCTTACCAGCCGGAGAATTCTTTTTCACCTCTTCTATCAGAACACCGTTCTTAACTTCAAAATATTCAAGTAATTGACCGGAAATCTCTTTAACTTTTACACCCAGATACCCCCCCTTATCCCTACCGGGAATATTGCAATCGCCAGAGCGGAATATTTCTAAATGGAATTGGTTAATTTGCTGCTTAATTATTAAATTCCCAATATTTTTCATAATAATGGATTTAGGAAGTACTTATGACCGTTCAGAATATTCCCGGCCTTTTTTCCAATCATTTTAGTGCAATTATTCTCGATATGGATGGTGTACTTGTGGATAGTGAACCTGTTCATGCAGAATCGTTTCGCATATTTTTGAAACATCTTAATATTTCTTATACCGAGGCTTTCATTGATTCGCTTGTCGGATATTCGGTTGATCAAAATATTGAGACAATTAACCGGTCATACCTCTCCGAGAGGCCGATGGATATTGGTGAAGGAATCAAACAAAGGAATAGTATCTATTTGGAATTAATCAATAACTTACAGCTGGTGCCAATTGAAGGAATCGACCCATTGATTGCCTATTGCCAGGAAAAAGGTATTAAAATGGCCCTGGCTTCATCTTCGGGCAGGGATCAGGTGGAGACCATTCTGAATAATTTATCCCAAAACAGTAAAAACAAGATCAACTATAATAAAGTAATCACGGTAAAAGTATGTGGAGATGACGTCAAAAACAAAAAGCCGGCACCGGATATATATCAACGCGCCCTTAAATTATTAAATATTGAGGCTCGAAAATGTATGGCCGTTGAGGATTCTGAAGCAGGTATCCGCAGTGCCAAGGCCAATGAGATTTATTGTATCGCTCTAAAAAATCAATATCTAACATATGATAAAATGGCAGATGCAGACTATGTGGTTTCTTCTATAACCGAAATTGTTGACCTGTTGAAGACGTAGATACGGCATAATCTATTTCCAACAGTGATTGGAATCAACGGACCAACGGTGGTTAAAGAGTGATATTGTTTTACATTTGGAGAGTTTGGAGGTTATATGTATTTCGATTGGATTACCTGGGGTATTTGGTTAATCGGTCTCATAATTTTAGTTATCTGGATTTATGTTCCCATTAAGGAATTTAAAAAGTTGCTTGCACAACATAAGAAATCGAAAACCGGGTAATCAATATATAAGTTTCAGGATCTTAACGGGAGGTATTAAAATTGGCGCTTGTTGATATTATTATTGTATTGGTTTTTTTGGCTATCACTTTTTTAGTCGGGTCTTTTTTTTATAAATGGGTCGGAGATCCGGATGATTTTTATGTGGCCGGCCGGAAATTAACCCCTTTTATACTTGCCGCTGTTATCACTGCCACGAATGTTAATTTATATAGTTTTGTCGGGCAGGCCGGAATTGCTTATCAACATGGTATTTCCATCTTATGGCAGACCTGGACAGGAAATATGGCTCTTGTTTTTTCCGGCTTGTTCATCATTCCGATCATGCGGCGTTTAAGAATACGAACCGTACCGGAATTTTTGGAATTGCGATATAACAAAGGCGTTCGAACACTTGTGGGAATCTTATGGGTGTTTCGTCTCGCTTTCTGGTTGGGTGTCGTCCTTTATACGGCGGTGGTTGCTGCTCAAGCGATAACCGGTATTGAATCCTACACATTCTGGATTTTTGTATTTGCTGTTGTTGCTATCATCTATACCGTTTTAGGCGGGATGTGGTCAGTGGCATTTACAGATGTCATGCAATTTATTTTTATGCTTGGAGGAGCCCTGATTGTACTTCCGCTTTCAATGGCCGCTGTGGGCTGGATGCCGGGACTCATTGAAAAATTACCAGAAATAAATATGGTCCTTGTACGAAATTCCGGTACCTATGACTGGAAATTTATTCTGGCGATTTTCCTGCTTGGTATCGAATGGGCCAGTGTCGACCAGGGATTACTACAACGGGCCTTTGGGGCTGAGAGTACACGATCCGTAGCTAAAGGATTGGTCCTGGCCGGTATCATTACAACCCCTTTTGCCTTGCTCTGGAATCTGCCAGGACTTGCAGCGAGCGTCCTTTATCCGGGCCTGGAAAATCCGGATCAGGCGATACCCATGCTGCTATCCGGGCTTTTACCTCCGGTTATATTAGGATTGGTCGTATGTGGCTTGATCTCCTCACAATTATCCACAATTTCCGGGAATCTGAATGGTGTGGCAACGATCTTTACCAACGATATTTATGAAAGTCTTAGAAAAAGAAAAGCGACCAATAAGGAGGTGCTGTTCATTGCCCGTATGATGACTTTCCTGATGGGAATTTTTATGATTATTTTTGCCTATTGGGTGCCGGTAATGGGGGGAGCAGTGGAAGCCTATTTGACAATTATCGGAATTATGGACATGCCTTTGTTTATTGTGGGTATCCTCTATGGATTACTCTGGAAAAGATCTACCTCGACCGGTGCAATTATCGGTTATCTGGCAGGAGCCGTCGCCGGTATTATCGGAAAATTCATCTTTTTGTTGGATTTTAATCTTACCACGTTTTTAAGCGCCGGTGTTGCCCTTATAACACTCCCACTGGTAAGTTTCTTTACTAAACCGGAAGAAAAGGAAAAAATCAATCATGTTTGGCAGGCCAGACATCGGAGTGAGGAGGAAGAAAAAGCAGGCGATATTTATAATATCATTCCCAAGACCCGGAGAGGTCGGCTGAGTTTTGTCGTGTATTTCAGTGGTGTGCTGATATTTGTTGCCGGTGTTTTTTCCGGAAGCGTTGGCTGGCCATGGGCTTCAGCTGTCGCTGTTAGCGGAATGGTGATATATTTTCTTGGTGGATATTTACGGGTTAATAGTAATTAAGCGAATCAACCATTAACGGAAAAAAGTAGACAAGTATAAACGATGATTAAAGTCTCAGCACCCGGACGAATTTGTCTGTTTGGAGAACATCAGGATTATTTAAAATTACCGGTTATTACGGCCGCCATTAATTTGCGGGTAAATATTTCCGGTTCGAAGAATAAACATCCCTTTATGCATATCAAACTACCGGACATTAATTCTGAGGAACAATTACCATTGCAAAATCAAGAGTATGCTTATACTATTGACCGGGATTATTTCCGAAGTGTTGCTAATCTTCTAAAGAGAGAGGGGATTAAATTAGAAAAAGGCTGCGAGTGTATTGTAAACGGGACGATACCGATAAATAGCGGAACTTCGAGTTCATCCGCATTAAATGTTGCCTGGTGCAAATTTCTGTTAGAATTAAATCAGGAAAGTAATCCGGATATTGAAAAAGATACTGTACAAATTGCACGATTAGCTTATCTGGCTGAAGTGGAGGAATTTGGTGAACCTGGTGGAATGATGGACCATTATGCTACGGCGGTCGGGGGCATTTTATACCAGGAATTTGGTGATAAAGTGACGCTAAGCCATCTGAAAAATCCTTTGGGCACTTTTGTCCTCGGCGATTCAATGCAGCCAAAAGAGACTACAAATATATTACATCGGGTGAAAATTGGCGTATTAGAAGCACTGGAGAAAATCAAGGCAGAAAATCCTCTTTTTAACTTAAAGGAGGGTCAGCTTGCATCTGTTAATTTATATAAACATCTTCTATCAGGCTCGCAAATTGAAGTGCTGGAAGGTGCTCTTATCAACAGAGAGATCACAATTGAATCTAAAAAATATTTTCAACAAAAAGATTTTAATCACGAACAATTCGGACGTCTTATTTCCGAACATCAGGAGATTTTAAGCAAGAAACTTAAAATTAGTACGGATAAAATTGATTATATGTTAAAAAAATCAATAGAAGCCGGGGCATTTGGCGGAAAGATCAATGGCTCCGGGGGTGGGGGATGCATGTTTGCTTATGCCCCGGAAGATCCTGTGAATGTAGCAAGAGCTATTAAGACCGCCGGCGGTAAGCCCTATATTATAAATGTTGATCAGGGTTTAAATGTTAATAAACTTTAGCAAAAATATTCTGATGTATTCAATAGGTATGGATTTTTTATGGAAACATTTGAAGCAATAATCACACGCAGGAGTATTCGAAAATTTGCCAGCGATTCTGTTGACGATCAAATACGTCTAAAACTAATAAAGGCAGGTATGCAGGCACCTTCTGCACATAATTCTCAACCCTGGTGTTTTGTCCTGATTGACAAACGCGACCTTCTCCTCAAGATCACACAATTTCATCCCTATGCCGGAATGCTCGATCATGCCCCTTTGGCGATAACCGTATGCGGAGATCTGGGATTGGAGAAGAATATTGAATATCTGGCCCTGAATTGTGCGGCTGTTACAGAGAATATTTTATTGGCAGCCCATGCTTTAAATCTTGGGGCGGTATGGTTGGGCATCTATCCCCGTAAAGAGCGGATAAAGGAACTATCAAAATTATTAAACCTGCCGGAAACGGTGTGCCCCATTACTCTGATAGCCATTGGAAAACCTGCAGAAAAAAGACCAGCAGAAAATCGCTTTAAACCGGATCGTATTCATATAAACCGTTGGTAATAATATAAAACTATGATTTTTAAATTAATTGAGAAAAAATATCTCTGTGCAAGACATTTCGTTTGGAATTAGTAAAAGGGATTGCGCAATTTTGTGGCTTATAGGTGGGCAAACGCCTGGTCACATGTTAGCTGGCCAGGCGTAAAGGTATGTGTTCTTCTCTCTCTTCTGTGAGAAAATCCTTCTGATAGATTTTTGATTTTATTTTTATTTTTATTTTCAGTTTCATTTTTTCTCCTCCATCTATTCAATTATCATTGTGCCTTAACGTATATTTTGTTCTATTTGTTCCTAAATTACCAAGATTTTTTTCCCCTTCAGTGCCCCACATCACTTTTTAAGCAAAATTTCTGGTTTCAGTAATTGTTAAAAAATATAGCCTATAATTTACGATATCTAATCTGTTATTCATAAATCTTTTTATAGTTTTTTTTCTTACTATTAAATACAATACGCTTCTAAAAAAGTTGGAAATAAAATATGGTTTGGGCATGCTGTGCCCTTACAATTTCCCCTATATTCCTTATACCTTTTACCTGATCAATTTTTACTTTAAATTTATGCGAGTATCAGATATTTAAGGATCAGCTGCTCATGCCATCAGAATGGACTTACATTATTTCGGGTATTGTATTTGGGCTTGGTGCTGGTTTGACACCGGGGCCCTTGATGACTCTGGTAATGACAGAAACGCTGAAACATGGCACCAGGGAAGGCGTCAAAGTATCCATGGCCCCGCTTATAACTGATTTTCCTATCATCGTAATTTCAATTTTTCTAATTTCAGAAATCGCAAATTTTAATCATATCATTGGAATCATTTCTCTTGCCGGGGCGGGGTATCTCATTTATCTGGGATATGAAAGCATGTCTTTTAAAGGTGTGGATATTGATGTTAAACGTCTAAAACCACAATCGGTGAGGAAAGGTATACTGGCCAATCTTTTGAATCCTAATCCCTATGTTTTCTGGATCTCTGTCGGTGCACCGATGGTATTAAAAGCTGCAGAAGTTAGCACAATAGCAGCGTTTTGGTTCATTTTTCTTATGTATTTTTGTTTGGTCGGATCGAAAGTATTTATGGCATATATCATTGGAAAGTCACGCCATTTGTTTCAGAGTAAAAATTATATTTTTATTATGAGAGGTTTAGGTCTTGTCCTTTTATTCTTTGCGCTGATTTTTTTAATAGATGGGCTGAGATATTTAGAAATGGTCTGAAAATTGTCGCTCTTTATATAATGATGATTTCCAATAAGAATCATCAGGTAGATATTTGCTTGAACATCACCGGAATGTTTTCAGCTCTTATCCCACCTATCTGAACAAGTTGCCATTGATGATCATATTTCTTAATCATTTCTTTCAGACATTTTGCTTGATCGTCAGGTTGCTGACAATCTTCCCATTTAAACAGTTCGATGCGATAGAGAAGTTTCTTTTTCTCCCCATTAATACGAACCTCGATTTCAATCGAATGATTTGCATCCATAATGGGGAGTTGAATATTGATCCCGGCCATGATCGATCTCCTACAGTAATATAAATAATTGAGTATAGTCCCTAAATATTTTGCGTAAAACACTCCGGGTATGCTATTTATTCGTATCTTAATGATTCGACAGGATTTGCATTCGCCGCCCGGATCACATGTGTGCCAATGGTAATAATCGTTATGATGAGTGTCGCGACAAGGGGTATTAAGAATAATTCAACATTGATATCCATCCGCGTAGCAAATAATTGCAACCAGTGATCTATTCCCCAGTAAACAATTGGGAGAAGAATAATAAAGGCAAAAATAATTAGCTTTAAAATCTCAATGGTAACCAGATGGAGGATCTGTCCTATGCCAGCTCCAAACACCTTCCGAATGCCAATTTCTTTTGTCCGCTGGGTAACCATAAAGGCAACCAGCCCCAGTATACCCAAACTGGTTACAAAAACGGAGAGAAATGCAAAAATTCCGAATACTTTCCCGAATAATGTATCCGATAGGTACTGTTGATTGAAGTACTCGTCTAAGAAGAAAAAATCAAATGGATTCCCGGGGAAAAATTCATTATAGCGATTTTGAATTATAGTCAATGTCCGGTTGATATCCCCAGGATTGACCTTAAGAGCAAATAAAGCCAAATTATGCCTGCCCTGTGGCATCAGTCGGAATATATGAGGTTCAAAAGCCTCTTTGGGAGATTGTTGATGGTAATCCTTCAAAACACCTACGATTGTATAAATTTTACGCCAATAATCCACTTTTTTACCAACAGCATCTTCAGGACTTTCAAAACCCATCCAACGCACAGCGGTTTCATTGAAAATCAGAGCATCCTTATCCGATTCATATTTCCTGGAGAAGTTTCTGCCGGCGATGAATTTGACATTAAAAACGTCTACAAAATCATAATCAATACCGACAATCTGATAATTTTTACTTTTGTTGATATCTTCCCCTGCTCTCATGATGCCACCGTTGTCCCAGTAGATTTGTTTACCGGGAACTTCTGTCACAACGCAAAATTTCTTCACATTTGTTTCTGAAAGAAGTTCATCTTTAAAGGTAATTATTTTATTACCAAAAGTGTCATCTTTTATCCTTGGGGCTTTTACCACCAGGGTCTGATCGATGTCAAAACCCAGATTTTGATTTTTCATAAAATCAATTTGATTAAAAACTGCCATAGTACCGGTAATTAGAGTAAGAGACATAAGATATTGAAAGACAACCAGGGATTTTCGGAAACTTATTCCCTTAACAGATGTTCCGATCTTTCCACGCAATGTGGAGATGGGATCAAATGACGATAACTTAACGACTGGATACAAACCGGACAGAAGTACCCCGGCAATAAATAATAATGGAAGACTGATCCATACCCAGGACTGTTTCCAGAATGCGATTGTTGAAGGGATCCTGGTCAATAGACTAAAGTAAGGAAGCGTCAACTGAATAATAATTATAGTCATCACGATGGCGATAATATTCAAAATAATTGTCTCAAAAAAGAACTGGAACATGATCTGTCGCCGGGAACCTCCTACCGTTTTCCTGAGCCCCACTTCCTTTGCTCTCGTCAAAGCGCGCGCTGTGGAAAGATTGATATAATTGACCCAGGCAATAAAGATAATAAATAATGCAATGATCAAAAGGTAATTTACCGTGTCGCTGTCACCATTGACCTCATATTCTTGCATGAAATGTGACGTGAGATGTATATCCTTCAGAGGCTGTAAGGGTAGTTCCATAACCATGTTATAATGTTTGAGCGCTTCGCCGAATTCAGCCTCGACCAATGATTTTAATTTCTCCTCAAATTCCGGCAGATCCGTTCCCGGTTTAAAAATTATGTAGGTGTACATGCCGGTATGACCCCAATTTTCCATGTAATCGGGTCCTGAACTTTTAGCAAAATTTTCAAACGAGAGAAGGATATCCATTTTAATATGAGAATTTTGAGGCACATCTTCAAAAATTCCGACAACCTGGTAATCTGTTTTTTGGTCAATAGTCAGAACCTTTCCGATCGGATTTTGATCACCAAAGTATTTTCTGGCAGTGGATTCAGAAATGAGAGCATTATTGACACCGGCCAGAGCAGTTGCAGGATCACCCTTGGTGAATTTGAAATCGAATATATTGACAAATTCAGGTTCGGCATGAAATATTCGCTCTTCAGAAAATCTGATATTCTTGTAAGAGACCACCACGCCACGATATCGAAAAATACGGGCAAGTTTTTCTACTTCCGGGTAACGATCGCGGATAAGACCGCCTGCCGGTGGTGTACAGGAGGCAAAGCGAACAGCTGAACCATCCTCACTGGTCCGTTCGTAACGTAACCGGTAAATCTGATCAATGTTATGATGAAATTTATCATAGCTTCTTTCAAAATTAACATAGTGAAGGATGAGTAAACAGGCAGCCATTCCTATTGATAGACCAAGGATATTAACGGTTGAGAAAAGTTTTGTTTTTTGAAGGGTCCTTAAAGTAATTTTCAGGTAATTATAAAACATTATTTTTCCTTTTTCATTTACTCATATCTCAACGCTTTAACAGGATTGGTTACTGCTGCTCTAATCGCGTGTGAACTTACAGTTATTAAGGCGATTAGTAAGGCTATACCTCCGGCCAGTATAAAAATCCACCAGGTGATATCCGTACGGTAGGCAAAATTATCCAACCATGTATTCAGATAGATCCAGGCAAGTGGCCAGGCAATAATATTTGCAATCAATATCCATCTGGAAAATTCTTTGGTTAATAATAAAATAATATTTGAGATTGACGCCCCCAGAACTTTTCTGACGCCGATTTCTTTTGTGCGACGCTCGGCAGCAAATGCAGCTAATCCGAATAAACCAAGGCATGAAATGAAAACACTTAAAATGCTAAAATAACTAAAAAGTGTTTGCAGCTTTTTTTCTGATTGATAACTTTGTTCAAAGGTTTCGTCCAAAAAATAATACTCAAATGGATATTCCGGATTAAATGTATTCCAGGTATTTTGTATAAAACTGACGGTATTTTGAATATTTTCCGGTTCAATCTTTATTGATAGATTCCTGGTGCTTCTAGGAAGCAAAAACAGAGAAAGGGGCTCAATTTTCGTATGAAGGGTGTTAAAATGAAAGTCCTTAATGACACCGACTACATTGAAATAATAGCGTTGTTTTCCATAAGTCTGGATAACTTTTTTGTCCGTCGGATTTTTCCAGCCAAATCGTCTCACCGCCTCTTCATTCAATATTACAGCGCCGACTGTATTTTCCCTGGTGTAATCAAGAATATCCGTTGAATATTCAGGGGAAAAATTTCTACCCTGGACAATTTCAATTTCGTACGTATCTAAAAAATCATAATCTATTTTATTTTGAATGAGCGCAATGCTTTCATTTTCGCCGGCTCCTTCCCATGTTACATTATTATACATACCTATTTTGCTGGGCAGTAAGCGCGAACCGGCAACATTCCTTATATTAGAGTTTTTGAGTAACGTTTGCTTAAAGGGTTCGATATTTTCATGAAATGTATTTCCATTAACCGGTATAATTACCATCTGTTCTTTTTGAAAACCTAGTTTTTTAGTACGCATAAAATTTATCTGATTATCAATAATAAATGTAGATATCATCAAGGCAATGGCAATGCTGAATTGCAGGACGACAAGAATCCTTCTTAAATTGGTGTTTGTTCCACCGAGATCCTGTTTTTCCCTCAGTACACTGATCGGAGGGAAAGCGGAAAGATATAATGCCGGATAACTTCCGGATAGAAAACCAACGACCAGAGTTATCGATACTATCATCCCGTAAAAATTTAAATCGGTTAGAGCAGGGAGGAATAATTCTTGTCCTGTTAGATTCTCAAATATTGGGAGAATATTGTCTGTTAATAATAACGCCATTATCAAGGCCAAAAATGATATGAGTATGCTTTCCCCTAAAAATTGTAACATTAATTGCCAGTGATTGGCGCCGACAACTTTCCGTATTCCCACTTCATTGACTCTGCGGGAAGAACGTGCGGTGGAAAGATTCATAAAATTAATCGAGGCTATAATCAGTATCAGAAAACCTATGGCCAGGAAAAGATAGATATAGTGTATGTTGCCGTAGGTTGAAATTTCAGAGTAAAGATGGATTCTGCTAAACTGCTCTAATTCGAGTGCACGTTTCACTTCTGTTGAACTTTGAGCGGTTAACACTTCATTTATCTTTTTCTCTACCTCTACAATTTTTTGCTGATCCGGTAAAAGAATATAGGTGATAAGACGGGTGGTAACCCAATTGTTCATAAAACTTTCACCACCAAGATCACGAAGGGTGTTAAAGGATATGATAAAATCCGGGTTGATATGTGTGTTTTTGGGAAAATCCTGAATGATGGCTGTTACCGTCAGAGAAATTTCATCATCGGTATGCAGGATCTGACCTATGGGATTATTAGCACCAAAATATTTTTCTGCTGTTGATTGCGTTAAAACCACGGAAAATTTCTCGGTTAATGCCGAAGCACTCTTACCCTGAATAACAGGAATAGTAAAAAGATTAAATAATCCCTGGTCGGCAAAAATCATTTTATTTTCATAAAATTTTTTATCCCCAAATGTTATCAGTGATTTTCCGGCATTTTCAATCCGGGTGAAATCTATTATCTCCGGGATTTCTTCTACCAGTGTAGGTCCTAAAGGTACCATAGAATGACTTATTTTAAAAAAACGATTAGGATGCTGCTGAATAACATTTACTCTGAAGATATGATCTGAGTTTACGTGATCGGATTCATAATTATATTCATAACGGACATAAAGTATAATCAGAATAAAACAGGCCAAACCGATTGCAAGACCGGCGATATTAATTATGGTATAGGTCTTTTGTCTGGTCATGTTTCTAATGGCAATTTTTAAATAGTTTCTTAACATTTATTTCTCCAAATCTTATCTCTATCCTCCACGCTCTGTACTCTACGTATTACTCATACCTGAGTGCCTCAATAGGATTTGTGATGGCTGCTTTGGTTGATTGAAAAATCACTGTAAGTATAGCCAATAATACCGCAGCCATACCGGCTCCAATAAATATCCACCAGCTGATTTCAATATATACTATTTTGTAAAACTATATTTTAACCTTCTGTTGCATGTTTTCAGAGACTATCTGACCATCAAACAGATGTATGACTCTGTGGCTATATTCTGCATACATTGGCGAATGGGTTACCATTAATATAGTCGTGCCGGTTTCATTGAGTTCCTCAAGAATCTTCATAACTTCATCACCATGAGCAGAATCTAAATTTCCGGTCGGTTCATCGGCTAATATAAACTTTGGCTTTGCCACGATTGCTCGTGCAACTGCAACGCGTTGTTGTTGCCCGCCGGATAATTGCTGGGGAAAATGGTTTCGGCGATGCATTATTTCCATCTGTTCGAGACATTCCTCTACACGCTTTTTTCGATCAGCAGAGGAATATCCGAGGTAAAGTAAAGGAAGCTCAACATTTTCAAAAACGGTTAGCTCATCGATAAGATTAAAGCTCTGAAAAATGAAACCAATATTGTATTTTCTCAAATTAGCCCGCTGTCTTTCTGAGAATTTTGAAACCTCAGAATCGATGAAATAGTAATCACCTTTTGTTGGATTATCTAAAAGACCGAGGATATTTAGCAAGGTAGATTTCCCACATCCAGAAGGTCCCATTATCGCAACAAATTCACCCTCCTTAATTTCCAGGTCCACACCGTTTAAAGCGGTTGTTTCCACCTCTTCCGTCGTGTATACTTTTGACAGATTGACAGTTCGAATCATATTTTTCTCCTTTTATTTCAATACTAAGATATCATTATCGCCAAAATTATCATAGGATGATGTGATCACCTGTTCCCCGGGTTTCAATCCTTCTAAAACTTCAAACATTTGTGGGTTTTGCATACCCAGGCGAATATTTCGCTTATTAGCAATTTTACCATTGTCATCCAGCACATATACCCATTGTCCGCCGGTCTTCTGGTAAAATCCACCACGCGCTAATAGAATTGCTTCATTCAGATTTCCCAATTCCAGCCGGATGTGCAGCGTTTGTCCCCTTCGAATACCGGTTGGTTCGGTGTCGGTAAAAAAAAGGTCTACATCAAAACGACCATTCTGAATTTCGGGAAAGATCTTATCGGCAATCAGCTGATAATTGTGACCAGCCAGGTCAAATTCACCTCGAAGCCCTCTTTGGATACGAGGCAAATGATACTCATCAACAGCGGCTCTTACTTTGAATCCTTCTAAAACATCAACCTGCCCCAAACGCTCACCTTGTGCTTTCGATTCACCGATTTCTGCATTTAATGAAGTTAAATGACCACTGATGGGCGCTCTTATTGTCAGGTTTTCCAATTTTGTCTTTACGAGTTTCAGGTTATTCTGCATACGAATAAGCGAACTCTCCAGTTGCCGGATTTGAATTTTTCTGAAAATGGAGTCCTGTTTAAAAGATTCTATTGCCAGTTTGCGACGTTTAAGATAATATTCATATTCATCCCGGATGCGTTCGAACTCAAGCTGCGAGACCAGATTGCTCTTTAAAAGTTCCTGATTACGACGGTAATCCCGGTTTAGCTGCTTAATCTGAAAATCAAGTTCAATCAATTGTCCGCGAAGATTCAATTGGTTCTGTTCCATCGCCAGTCTTGTATTACGCAGATTATTACTCTGTTCAAAAAATTCTGCTTCCCTGAACATAATATCCATCAGCAAATTTGTGTTTGAAATTCTGAGGATCTCGTCGCCCTGATTAACCATACTACCAGCCTCTAAAAATATTTTTTCCACCCGTCCCCCTTCAATCGCATCCAGATATACAGTCTTTATTGGAATCACATTGCCGGTTACAGGAATATACTCCTTAAAAGGACCTTTGAATACCGTCGAAACCGTCAACTTTGCTGTCTCGACATTCAATTTTGCACTTCTATCTCCAAATAAAAGATTATAAAGAATAAGAAAGACAAGAACCGCAACAACGGAATATGAAATAATCTTTTTGGGAGGCCATTTTTTTTTCTCGATTGTTTTGTCCATAAGAAACCGATCTTGTTAAATTCATCTTAATGTTATGTATCAATAAACATGCCAGACCTGCAATCCAGGTATACAGGCATCCTAAAAGGAAACCATTTATAAAAGTGTCCGTATGTGAAACAGTAGGTGTCCGAAAACGGACAGTATGATACTCAAAAATCTCAAATAAATCTCCTGCTGATTCAATATTATTGAGTCCGGTGTTTATCATTGGGTAAGTTTTATAAAAAAGTTGTTTTAAGAGTATCTTTTTTCAGTTAATTTGTTTGAAAGGACTCAGGATCCCGGGGAGAGATAAAATTATTAATTGACTAACCTGGTCTATTCATAGCGCAGCCCAAGGCTACAAACAAAGAAAAAAAATAGTCCACGGATTTCACGGATTAACACGGATTTTATTTAAAAAATATTTTTATTATAGTTTTAATCCGTGCAAATCAGTGTCAGTCAATCACTTGATCCAGCCTTAGACGGACGCCTGCTTGCCCGGCCTGCCCGGCGCAGACGTGGCTATGACGGGATCCGGCTTAGAAGAATAATCCAAGGACAAAAAAAATTAATCCTTGGATAACAGTTTTTAAAATTTTTACAAAAAAAACAAAATGTTTTGGTACAATAGCATAAACTGTGAAAGATTTTGAATAATTCAGGCTAAATAAAGCAACGGTTAGAGGAGTGATATTGAGTGAAGCAACATGACGTAAAGATATTGATTGTTGATGATGACGAGGATATCCTTTTTACCTTTCGCCTTTTGGTTAAAAAATATGTAACCGAAATTCGTATTGAAAAAGATCCGGAAATTATTCCCTCTCTCCTTAAAAGTGAAACATACGATTTGATTTGTCTTGACATGAATTTTAAAAGCGATGTCACCAGCGGACAGGAAGGTTTATACTGGCTTAAAAAAATAATAGAAATTGACCCTTCGGCAGTGGTAATTCTGATTACTGCCTATGGCGATGTTGAAATGGCAGTCCGTGCGATAAAGGAAGGTGCAGTTGATTTTATTTTAAAACCCTGGCAAAATGAAAAGCTCCTGGCGACGATATCTGCTGCCTTAGAACTTCGGAAGTCCAGACTGGAAGCAAATCGGTTGCGTGTACAACAAAAGCAATTAAGCGCCGATATCGATCAACCTTTTCTGGATTTTATCGGGAAAGGACCGGCTATCCGGGGATTGTTCAGTACGGTAAATAAAGTGGCTAAAACTGATGCCAATGTGCTTATTCTTGGTGAAAACGGAACCGGTAAGGAACTGGTGGCACGGGCTATTCATCGGCAGTCAGCGAGGTTCGACAGGGTGTTTATCAGTGTCGATATGGGTGCGATCAGCGAAACGCTTTTTGAAAGTGAACTTTTTGGTCATGTCCGGGGTGCTTTTACTGACGCAAAGAATGACCATGCCGGGCGATTTGAAATTGCCAGCGGTGGTACTCTATTTCTGGATGAAATCGGGAATTTGTCCTTATCGCTTCAATCAAAGCTTCTGAGTGTATTAGAAAGTCGACAGGTTATTCGTGTCGGATCTAATAAATCTCAACCGATTGATATTCGTCTTATTTGCGCAACAAATAGGCCCATATTCGAAATGGTACGTGAGGGAACGTTTAGACAGGACCTGTTATACCGCATCAATACGGTTGAACTAAAATTACCGCCATTAAGAGAAAGAATAGAAGATATTCCACTGCTGGCTGAACATTTTAAAAATATTTATGCGAAAAAGTATTACAAGAGAATTAATAAATGGTCTCCGGTAACAATGAAAAAATTAAAGTCTTATCATTGGCCGGGTAATATTCGGGAACTTCAGCATGCCATTGAAAGAGCAATTATATTATCGGAGACTTCAACCTTGCAATCCGATGATTTTTTATTCTCACCGGGAAACACCCAAACCCGAGGATTGGTTTTTGAAAACTATAATCTGGACCTGGTTGAAAAAGTGATCATAGAAAAGGCCTTGAATAAGCATCATGGAAATGTCAGTAAGGCGGCGAAAGAACTGGGGCTGAGCCGGGCAGCTCTGTATCGCAGGATTGAAAAACTCGGTCTATGAGAATTGGATAGATCTGTCTTTTAAGTTCCGGGATAAAAATGATTTTTAAGAATTTTAGAATACAAGTTGTTATAAGGATTATTAGTTTAACTCTCACCCTTTTTCTTTCCATTTACCTTTTTCTTAATACAGATTTATACGCCACCATTGGGATTCTTGGGCTGTTGTGTATCTATCAGGTTGTTGCAATGATTAAATTAATGGAAACGTCGAATCGGCGGATGTTACAATTTTTAGAGGCGATCCGTTATGCTGATTTCTCCCAATCTTTTAAGACACCAGGCCTGGGCAAATCTTTTAATGAGTTAAATGAAGGATTTTCCATGGTGATCCGGGACTTTCAGCGTATCCGGGGAGAAAAGGAGGAGAATTATCGTTACCTGCAAACAGTCGTGCAGCATGTTGGCATAGGGCTTATCGCCTATGATAACCAGGGTAAAGTAGAACTTATGAACACCGCTGCGAAAAGAATCCTTGGGGTCCCTAAAGTGCGAAACATTTCAGCCCTGGGAACGATAAACGAAGAATTGGTACGAAAATTACTCAGTATGAAGACGGGTAATCGGGATCTCATAAAAATACAGCAGAAAGAGGATATATTGCAATTGGTTGTTTATACCACCAGATTCCAATTACGCGGTCGCTTGCTTATTCTTGCCTCTTTACAGAATATTCAAAGTGAATTAGAAGAACAGGAAATGGAAGCATGGCAAAAACTAATTCGTGTGCTTACGCATGAAATCATGAATTCTATAACCCCTATCTCCTCTCTTGCTCAAACGATTGATCAGTCCTTAATAGAAATGATTAATGAAGTGGATGAAGCTAAGGATCTGAATGAAATACACCAGGCGGTGAGTACGATACAGAAAAGAAGTGAAGGATTAATTCATTTTGTTAATTCTTATCACAAACTGACCCGTATTCCGAAACCAAATTTTCAAATGATATCTATTAATAATCTTTTCAATCGGGTGACACAGTTAATGGAGAATGAATCAAATAAAAGAAAAGTAAAGATTACCTCCGTAGTGCAGCCCCAGAACTTGCAGGTAATTGCTGATCAGGAGCTTATTGAGCAGGTGTTGTTGAATCTCATCAGAAATTCTTTGGAGGCTATAAATAATAAAGAAAATGGAAAACTGGATCTGTCAGCGTCCAGGGACGAGAAAGGTCGGGTCATGATGAGACTAACTGATAACGGCTCAGGAATCGTTCCTGAGGTGCGGGAGAAAATTTTCATTCCTTTTTTTACGACTAAAAAGACAGGCTCAGGTATTGGGCTCAGTCTTTCTAAACAGATTATGCGTCAACATGCCGGCACCATCTCTGTCTCTTCCATACCGGATAAACAGACCACTTTTAAGTTAACATTTTCTTGATCTCTGAATTGAAAAGAAAATCAATCTGCCCTATATTCATTATCTGAGTCAAGCGGTTATCTAAACGAAGTTATAAAATATTTGGAGTTATGGCATTAATGAATTATACAAAAGCAATCGTACGTAGACCTTGTCTGAATATGAGCAATGGTCTGACAACAGCTGATTTGGGACCGCCGGATTATCATAAGGCGTTGATTCAGCACGATCATTATGTAAAGGCGCTGATGGCTTGTGGTTTAGATGTTATAATACTGGAAGCTGACCCTCATTATCCGGATTCCACATTTGTTGAAGACATCGCCCTGCTTACACCGATATGTGCGATCATTACTAATCCAGGAGCATCTTCGCGAAAAGGAGAAACGATTGAGATATCAACCATTCTCAGTAAATTCTATGATAATATTGAGGTTATAAAACCACCGGGTACTGTTGAGGCAGGCGATATTATGATGGTTGAGTCTCATTTTTTTGTCGGATTATCCGGGCGCACCAATCAAAGCGGTGCTCAACAGGTGCAGAAAATTCTTGAAAAATATGGCATGACCGCATCAACGATTCGGATTGAAAAAGTACTTCATCTAAAAACAGGCGTTTCTTACCTGGATCATCACCATATGCTTGCTACCGGTGAATTTTTATCGCAGGAAAAATTTAAGAAATATAAAATTATTGAGGTTGCAGCGGAAGAAAATTATGCCGCCAATAGCCTATGGATAAACGGTACTGTCATTATGCCATCTGGTTATCCGAATACCCGAACAGCAGTTGAAACTGCAGGTTATGAAACACTGACAGTTAATATGTCCGAGTTCAGGAAACTGGATGGGGGGGTCAGCTGTCTTTCGTTAAGGTTTTGATTAATGACGCCGGATAATAGATTTTTAGGTGGCATTTATTGTCAGGAATCTGTAAATAATTTAAAATATTATTCATGGAATAAAATTGTCCTGCAATATGATTATATCTTTCGCTCAATTACCGATTATAAAATAAAATTAGCCTCGGCCTGATCCCTGGTCACCAACAGGCGGTTCGTAGATTTACACCAAATCACAGGCATCGGCCGGCATCCAGTGCTGATCTTTACCTTCCCATTTAACATTACAACCAATAGGATTGGTAAGCGGAACACTCACCGGTTTACCCGCTAATTGTTCGTTCAAGGCTTTTTCAAGGTCGTTGACCGTCATTTTACTGGTATCGCGGGGATTATCTACACCCCGACCAGTATATACAAGTTTACGCTCTTTGTTGAAAACAAAAAAGTGTGGCGTTCTCAAAGCACCATAGGTCCGGGCAATTTCCTGGGTTTCATCATAAAGATATAGCCAGGGGAATTTGTTCTCTTCCATCCGCACAACCATATGCTCAAAATCATCTTCCGGATAAGTGACCTTACTGTTTGAATTGATCCCAATAAATTTTACGTCCTGAGGGGCAAATTTCTCGGCTGTCTGGCGTGTCATTTCATCCGAGCCGATAACATAGGGACAATGGTTACAGGTAAAAAAAATTACCAATAACCGGCTATCATCAAAATCAGACAATTGGTAAGTTTTGCCATCGGTTGCCGGTAATTTAAAATTGGGTGCTTTCTCACTTAAAGCTAAGGTAAAAGCCATAATGGATACTCCTGATTATTTTAATATATATAATCAATTTGAGGGAATGAATATTCCAAGGTTTATGAAAAGATCAGATTAGATATTTGAAATAAAAATGGTTTAAGAAATTGAGAATCCTCAACTCTTTTCTCTGTTAATACGGTAAAACTTACAGTGAGGTTAATGAGATTGAGCGAAAGCCGACATTAATTCATCCATTTTTATTGTGGCAATTCCACAGGATGAATCGGACATAGCATAAGGCAAAACCAGCTCACTGTTATGAATCAGTCCACCGCATGAATAGACCACATTAGGGACATATCCTTCCCGTTCTCTTGCCTCCGGTAAAAGTATTGGTTCTTTTAGCTGGGCGATGATTTTTGATGGATTTTTTAAATCCAGAAGTTCCGCCCCGATACAATAACAGCGCATAGGGCCGACACCATGAGTTAAAAGAATCCAGCCATGTTCTGTTTCAATTGGCGACCCACAGGTACCGATTTGAAAAAATTCCCAGGGATGTTTTGGGGACTGAAACAATTGTGCTTTATTCCAGAAATCAACGGAGTCTGATTTCATTAAATATAAATTCTCTCCGTCGATCCGGGAAAACATAAAATATTTTCCGTCTATTTTTCTGGGAAATAAAGCCATCCCCTTATCCTTAACTGCAGCGCCGGTTATTGTGCAAAAATTAAACGATAAAAAATCCGATGTTGAGAGTAGCATGGGAAAAATTTCGAATCCATTATAAGCCGTATAGGTTGCAAAATAAGTAACTTCTCCATTATCAAAACAAAAACGAACAAAACGCGCGTCTTCCAAACCTTTAATCGCTTCTTTGGATACAGGAAATAGTACCCGTTCGGAAATGTGTGATTCAGGTCGGAAGTACCTTTGATGATTGGAACGGGCCATAAGGTATACCATATTTATTGTATGTGTGAACGTATGGGAATGTGGAAAACTATTTTTTATTTTTTCAATTTTATCCTGAAGTATCTCAAATGAAAATGTTGATGGTAAATTTTTAAATATATTTTTGGTAATATCATTCTCCATTTCTAAATGTCTGATATTTTTTAAAAAGAATTTTTTTTCATAAACCTCGTTCATAATAATTTCCGGTGTTTCGCATTGATGATAAGCCGTGTCCATCAACATATTATTATATTTATCAAGTTTTCCACTCCTGAACTCAATCGATGAGACATGTCCTTCCCCGGTAGCTCTAAAACTCAGAATGAAGGTCATTTCTCCTTTGTTTGCACTTTTCTGGCTGGGATGAGGTACCATCGATGGATTAAAAAAACCAGCGGCTTCTATCGAATATTCGTGTGTAAAGTAAGAACCGATAAGCAATTTCCTGTCTTCAGATAGGTTTTTTTGATCGGGAATAAACATTCTGACATTTTGATAATTTCTGTTAAAAACTTCTTTTAAATTTCGATGGCGGTGCTCGAAATTTGATAAAATTTGTTCTAATAAATTTTTTACACTATAATCAGTGAGATTCAGAACGCGATTTATAATATTTTTCGCTCGGTGTTCGCTACCCGGATAATAAAATTTGTTGATCACCCGTGATGGATCCGAAGAAAATCTAGTTTCTTTTCGGTTTACCTTGATAGTCTGCATATCCTTGATCCTATGTTAACTGATGAATATCAATGTAGTTGTAATCTTAAAATGATTAATAACTTTTAATCTGCCTCTTCTGAATCTTTATATGTCTTGATCGGTTCCTTGGCCAACTCCTGGTCTCCAAATAATTTATACATGGTAATAAGGGAAATAAGCCAGGCCAAAGTTGACTCTGCACCTTCATTGGCATTGGTGCCCTGAGAATGCAGGCCATCTTTGCATCCACCGGTCTGGTAATTATATAATACGGCGCCGAGATCATTCTGACCTAAAAACCAGCTGATACACTTTCTGGCTTTATCGATCCATTTTTTATCACCGGTGAATTTAAATACGGAGGCACAGGCAATCATTAGATTCATGAGTTCAATGGGTTGCTGATCGAAATTTGTGTGCTCTTCGTTTCTTGGAGCCCAATTTTTATTTCCAATAATTGAGAGATGTCCTTCCGGAGATGTTTGTTTTTCCATCAACCATTCCAGCGAGCTAATCCCGGCATCAAACATATCGAGCCTTGATATTCTATAACCGGCAATGATTAAACCATGAGATAAACTGGCATTAGCATAGGTCAGTTTGTCTTCGAACCATGGCCAATCTGATTTAAAATTATCTTTATATAGGGTGTAAAGTTTTTCAGCGAGTGTTTCCTGAATCTTTCTTACATCGGCATCTCCTCCAAAAATATCAAGATACTGGGATATGCCAAGAATTGTAAAACTCCATGCCCTGGGAGAAGTAAAGATTTCTGCGGTAGTTATTGCATCACCGAACAAACGGGTAGCCATATCTCTGATTGCTTTATTTGGCGCATTGTTAACGGCAACACCTAATCCCCATAATGCTCTGGCATGAGCATCCTCACTACCTATCTCTTCCAACCAAGTACGCTCGTATGACATTAAATTCCGAAAGCGGTTCCTTGTGTAGTTAAAGGCATGATAAATAAATGCCAGATAAATTTTAAGTAGTTTAATGATCTGTTCATCTTTGCGTAAGTCATAATACATACAAGAGGCAATCAATGCCCGAGCATTATCGTCTATGCTATAACCGTGGGCGCGATTAGGTATGGTAAAAAATGAATGCTGTAACATGCCGGTATCATCTGTAAGGACCTGAAAATGGTGCAGATTGATACGGGGCAATTCATCGATGATTTTTGAGCTTTGATTGCCAAAGGAAGGGGCAAACGAGTAGACCGGTCCTTGCTCAAGAACCTCGCCTGCTAATCTTAAGTAACCTTCTGCCACCTCCCTCCAGATCATCGTACGTCCGTGCAGATAGGCGTTTTTTCGAATAACATTCCGTTCGAGATCATGAGCGAGTAAATCATTAATTTCATTTGAGATACTTTTTGAATTGCGAAAAGGTACCAACCGGCCTCTGCCGTTGGCCAAAAGTTCTTCGGCATATAAATAGGGTGTCGAAACTACCGCATTTCCTGAACCGACCGCATAAGCCAGAGTGCCGGAAGTAATTTGTTCTTTGGAAAGATATGGTGTGACATAAATATCTGTTGCAATCAGATACTCGGTCAGGGTTTCCAGGCTTACAAATTTGTTATGAAATTGTACATTTTCTTCTATCCCTAAAGTATTGACTTTCCTGTGCAGAAAATGACGGTATTCCTCCCCGTCTGTTTTCAAGAGATTTGGATGCGTTGCCCCTAAGACGATATAGAGTACATTAGGATGTTTTTTAATGATTTCTGGTAATGCATCGATCATAAATTCAATACCCTTACTGGGACCGATCAACCCAAATGTTAGAATGACCTTTTTGTCCTCTAAATTGAATTTATCCTTATAGAATATCGGATCTACAAACGGTACATCGGGTATCCCGTGAGGGATGACTGAGATCATGGAATCCGGAATTTTGTATACATCATTTAAAATCATTTTAGCTATATGTGCCATAACGATAATTTTTTGAGAATATTTCGTCAGCTCACGAATAATCGCCCGCTGTTCATCTGTGGGTTGCATTAACACCGTATGAAGTGTGGTAATGATCGGAATTTTTAAATTCTTAAGCATTTGAATAATATGAGAGCCATCTTTCCCGCCAAAAATTCCATATTCATGTTGTAAAATAACCATATCAATCCGATTTAAATTTAAAAAATCAGCAGCGTTGATATAATCCCGAATGACATTTTCCATGACCTGAAACTTAACCCGTTCCGGATATTTATATCCTTCTATAACATCATCCATTGCAACCGCGATGACATTTTCAGGATCAGGCAGCTTCTCAGCCAATGCTTCGCAAAGGTCACTGGTAAAAGTGGCAATCCCGCATCTTCTGGGTATGTAATTTCCGACAACAGCGATGGCCTTCGGGGGATTTATTAATTCCATTTTTTGTCTTCCTCACACATTAACTCATCAATTTATAATGAAGGGCGGGATGAATTTAAACACAGGTCGACCAGCTCATGAATATCGGCTGTACCCACGCACATGACTGTATCAGCCCCTCCCCAGTATATCTTTAGTGTATTGTCATCCTCCGGTACGACGCCGCAGGAAAAAACGACATTATGAACATATCCACTAATCTCCCAGGGATCTTCCGGCTGTAAAATCCAATCATCAGAAACTCCAATAACGCGGGAAGGATCCTTGATATCATGCAGGGCTGCACCCAATCGGTAAACGGCTCCATCCATTGTGGTAAAGACGCCATGAAAAATATGAAGCCATCCCTGGTTGGTTTTAACTGGCGGACTTCCAGGGCCTATCTTACTCTCATCCCAATGATATGGGAGTGGTTTGATGATAACTCTTGAATTTCCCCAATGAATCAAATCATCAGAATACGATATCCAAATAGATAAGGGAATGATTTGTGTATGCGGGCGGTCTAATCTTACGTATTTACCGTCAATTTTTTCAGGGAATAGAACAAGATTACGCATATCTGCCTGACTGATAAGAGCTATACGATCGACGGACTCAAAATCGTCGGTCCGTGCCAGCATTATTCGTACACCGTATTTTGAATATGCACTATATGTCAGGTAAAAAGTATTCTCTAAGGGATTAATTCTTAAATCTTCAATACCATATTCTTCGTACTCGCCAAATATTCCGGATTCAAGGGGTTGAAGAAAGGGTTTTGAATCTACCTTGAAGTGATATCCGTCTGTGCTCTCAGCTTTTCCGATAATTGATCGTCCATTGTGACGATGAGAACGAAATAACATAATATATCGTTGATTGTATTTTATTACACCGGCATTATGTACAGTAGCCACAGGATATGGAATATCGTCCTTAGTCAGTATGGGATTGTTTTGATATCTTTGTATAATAGGTTTAATCATAATTTTATTTTTCCTGGTCTGTCAAGATGGTGTGATTTTAAACGAAAAATTATTTTTTCTTTGTTTGCAGTCAACAGCTGCTCTATGATATTAATTTAATTAGTATTTGCTTTTATCTGCTACTATTGAGGTATAAGCATCAATATAGTCATTAACCATTCGTCGGGCGGTAAAATGATTTTCTACTCTCTTTCTACAATCCGCCCTGTTTATACTGTTAATACCGTTCACACAATTAACCGCTTCATCAATGGTAGAGACTAAAAACCCATCCTGACCGTGACGAATTATTTCCTGCATACTGCCCTTTTGATAAGCGATAACAGGCGTGCCACAGGCTAAGGATTCCACTACTGACAATCCAAATGGTTCCGCAAAATTAATCGGATGTAACAAAACAGAGGCATTTCCCAATAATCGGTTGCGCATTTCAGGATCGGCGCTACCGATAAAACTAACATCATCATTGTTGATAAATGGTTTAACCTTTTCCATAAAGTAGTTATTATCCTGAATGATTCCGGCGATAATAAGTTTCCTTTTGCTTTTTTTTGCAATTTGTATCGCTTCAAACGTGCCCTTATCGGCATGAATTCGGCCGAAAAATAGCAGATATTGATCCGGGTTCGGGTTGAAGGTGAAATTTTCTAAATCAATACCATGATGAATCGTAGTAATATAATCCAGATCAGGATGACGATCAGCATCACTTACAGAAATATAATATACACTCCGGTTATATTTTTTATAAACGGGTAATATCTTTGGGGAACTGAATCCATGTATGGTGGATAATAGTGGTGTTTTCACTAATTTGCTATAACTGAGTGGAAGAAAATCAAAATGATTATGAATCAAATCAAAATCATCAGCCTGTTCAAATACTTCGGATATGTGAAGACATTCCCACACTTTAGGCATAATCTGCGGATCTTCTTCATACCCCTTCGGGCAAGTCGCATGCAATTTTGCTGTGGTAACTGAATCTGCTGTAGCAAATAAAGTAACCTTAATACCGCTAGCTGTCAATCCTTCGGTTAGCAAGGATACGATGCGCTCCCAGGGTCCATAATGCCGGGGCGGTGTGCGCCATGCGATTGGTGAGATCATGCCAATATGCACTGACTACCTCTTAAATAAATACAACCTCCCAAATTTCTTACTTTTTTAGAACATCAGCAATATATACTATATAAATTTATATTACAATCTTTTGTCAATCGAGTGGTTTTACAGGTAAAAAAACAGGAAACAGATCAAATTATAAAAAATATCCTATCAAGATCTTGATGCAAAATATCGATTAATATTGGTTTAAAAATTATCTTTCTGACGGATTCATCTTAAAGAATCGAAAGATAAATTTAAATTATCGATAGGGTAATGGTTTTGGATCTAATAATTGAATTAATTTATCCCTAAGCGCATGGGCACAAAAGAAATTTCCTAACGGATTATAATGACCAATAAAATATTTATTAATATAATCATTGATAATTTAAAAAATCTTTTTTGTGTTCCTCTAAAAGATCAACATATAAAAGCTTTTTTTAATTCAAGAAATCGACAAACTCCCGATTAAATCTGGTCCCTTCGGTAATAAATTTTGCCAGACGACGTCCCGGATAGGAAAGGACATAAAGGATCTTTTTGTTATTTTGTTTTGCAAATGTCCATACCATCTCTAAATTGAGCACTATTTAACAGCCAGCCAAATTCACCATGGTATTTTGAAAAAGGAAATACTTTTCCAGCGAACCAGTCATCAACCTCCTGCTTTGTATACAATATTTCACTTAAATATGTTTTCTCATCTATAATCTCATTTTTTCCCATGGCAACCCTTTTTCCCCTGGGGAAAAATATACCGATGCCAGCACCTGCTGTGAATTTGATACTTCTATCCAAAAATTCTCTTCGTTTGATCATCATATCTATAATCCTTTTGCTTATGATGCTATTATAACCAAAACTTTATTATTTCTACGCAGGATCGCCGGGGCAATTAGTAGAGACCTAGCTTGCTACGTCTCTATAGTTGATCACCGATTACCGCTCAGCAGTGTTGCCCGGTTCATTTCACGCTTCTGTGCTTCAGAATGCCAAAGATTTTTCACTGGAATCGGGCTTTTAACCTGGTCTTTCCACCCCCAACGGACACGCAGAAATGCTTGCTTACCATCCCGATGATTATAAATTAATTATGTTAAAAAATAATCAATTCAATTAAAATTTGCTATGATTGTTTTCACTAAAACAAATCACATATTATCAATTAGTAATATTGATTTAGTCCATCAAAGATCGGTATGGTTAATAAGAGGAAACAGCTGTATACTTTTTATTGCTGATGTAATTTCGATCTCAATCAAAATCTCAATGTCCCCGATAAAATATGTCGTCCTCCGATTTAATTCCACTCGCCAATCTTGAAGTCAATTTGCACCGATTGGATAGAAATGAAGAGATAGTGGTTATATGCCGTTCGGGGGTTCGCAGCGCCCAGGCGGTCAAATTCTTACGGGAAGCCGGTTTTAAACACGTAAAAAATCTGGCTGGAGGTATTCTTGCCTGGGCGGATAACATTGATTCTGAAATGGTCAAGTACTAGTGGCGGAAATATTTTCCCATTTCAAGCCTAATTTCCTGACCGCGTACCCTGCTTCCTTCAAATAATCTCCGTAAACCATCACCCAATGAGAATCCCGGACTTCATTTTTTAATTTTTTCCAGTTACCGATAATTTCCACATCCTGTTGTGACCGGCAAATCTCATAGAAAGGATTTCGCTTTATTTTTCCTTTAAAACCCAACCAACGCCCTGTGCTATACTCGGGATCCAAAAAAGTAACTTCTTGTCCAATCGGCATTTCAACCTTGGGAGCAGCACCATATTCTGACTCGTAATGGGTCATAATATCTGTCGGTTCGTAATGAACACCGTCCATTCGGCGCGGTCCGATACAATGTGCACAGGTAACCTCGCCATTATGGGGGAAAGTAGAATTATGAAGGAAAACAGGTTTCCCGGATATGTATCTTAAAAGAACACCGGGGGGAATAATGACAAAATCTGATTCACAGAATGCCATATACCCTTCATCACAAAGAAGTCCCAGTGTTAGACAAGCGGTTGTCTCTGAGAGGGGCATAACGGTTCCCATACAGTCTTTAATCGTAAATGCCTCCGCCTGATGCCCTGTCATCATATCCTTAAAAATCCAATAGAGAAGGAAACAATTTTCTACAAAAACTTTTTCAGTTTTCAAAGCGGTTTTGGGAATTGTCAGGTATCTTTGTGCCCATTCCTTTGATTTCCTTACAAGATTTTTATCTGCCCGGGCACTTTTTATCCTTCTTGCCAGCTCATCATAACTGATATCAATAATATCCATTCCATAAATATTTTTTGCGATGTCCGGAGCCTCAGGACTATATTTCCCCATGGATCCCCCCAGAGCGATAATCTTAGACCCCAGGAAATTTTTAATACCAAACAATGATCTCAATCGCCAGTGAAGTTCATCGAAATCATCAACAACAACATCATCCACATGGGCAAATTTATTCATCTCCCGCGCTTCTTCGGTGGATTCATCTTCGGTCTGAAGATACTTGACGCTCAAGGCTTCATACCAGTAATAAACGGGACCGGATCGATGCCGCACAAAAATTATTGTATCTTTTTCTATCGAAAAACAGGCCCGTAAAAGATCTCCACCGCCACGCGCAGGGTATACAATGACCACATCGTAATCCCGTTGATGAATCTTTGCGGCTGCTTCCACTGTTTTGACTTTCGCGATCGGTAATAGTTCAATCGGAAACTCAGATTTCTTTGATAAATTTTTTAATTCTTCCGTAATACGGATGACTTCCTCTTCGGCGGCTGCATCAGTTTGAATCCCACCCCAGGATTTGTAGGAGCTTTGTTTCTTTGGATGTGAAACCGTATACATCAATATTGGTTGAACTCTTAATTTTTTTCCGATTTTTAAAAATGGCCGATCAGGATCCCAATCTTCGATTACTCCACTCGCAAATAATTGGGAAATACCGGTAACACCGACAGCAGCCGTACCAGCCGCGGTTAATCCAAGGAATTCTCTTCTACTCATGTGACAATGACAACACGACATGAAATCCTCCTGTCCATTGCTTATAATGGGGAGTCTGTCAAAATTTATACTTTTCCCCTTATTTTATTGAATTGATAACAATTATTGTTACCGAACCTGGTAATCATTGCATCAGATAATGCTTTTCAAGTGTTTTAAGAAAACGTGTTGCGTTTTCAAATCCTGGAAACCCTTCCGTTGGAAATATTGGTGTGCCTCTTCTCTGATAATATTGCTCCTTATACGGATATCAGTGAGACCATTGCTCCGGGTCCATTTTTCAGCTTCCTTAATGAGCAATTTTCCCACCCCTTTATTCTGATAGGATTTATGAACAATGAGCGCAGCAATCTCAACGAAGGGATTTGAACCAATGCACATCGTAGAGACAAGATGAATATAACCGACGATGAGATTATCCTTCTCAACGATGTATACTTGATGATCATCACGGGTTAAAACCAAATCTAAGATTTCACACACTTTGTCGAGAGATGAAAGGTATCCCAGTTGATTGGATAATTCTGTTATACCGGGACAATCATCCTTCTTTGCTGATCTTATATGTAAATCCATGATCCTCCTGTCAGCCGATGTACACTTTTAGATAATTTTCTTACAATGATTTTGTTAAAAATCGGTCATTACCTGATTATATAAATCCTGTTCGCGCCAGGCAAGTGTATTCCTGTCGCTCTCAAACAAATAAACACAGTCTGAGGATGTCGCTATTGTAACTGCATTTTTCTTCTATAGGTCATCTGAGAAAGCGTATTTTTTCTTTAAATGATTCATTCCTGTTCGAAGGTCCTTTATAAGTTGAGCTTTATCGGCGTTGTTATAAAGGTTTTGTAATTCATTGGGATCGTTATCGAAATCATATAATTCCCATCCCATGTCTCCATAAAGGTAATGAATCAATTTGTAACGTTGGGTCCTGATTCCTTCGATTGGGCCAACACCAAAAGCACTTTCGTAGAAGCGGTAATACATCATCGTTTGCCAGGAATCCGGCTTCTCGCCACCGGCAATACGGCGAAAACTCTCGCCTTGCATTTCTTTTGGAATAGGCACCCCGGCAAAATCAAGGATGGTTGAGGCAAAATCTAGATTCAGAACCATTGCTTTGGCAACGGTGTGTTCTTTTATTTCTTTCGGATAACGGATAATAAGGGGCATGCGCAGAGAAGGCTCATACATGAAACGCTTGTCATACAAACCATGATCACCAAGAAAGAATCCCTGATCAGACGTATAAATGATCAGGGTGTTCTCGCTTAAACCGGCGTTATCCAGGTAGTCCAATACACGTCCGATATTATCGTCGACCGAAGCGATGCAGCGCAGATAGTCTTTGATATATCGTTGATATACCCACTGCCGTGTTTCCTGCTCACTCATTCCTATGGGAATTTCTCCCAGTCGTTTTTCATAATGAAGTTGCCATTGATTAATGCCGACTTTAAGCCGGTGATTCTTTATCTGATCGGAACGGGTGGCATAGTTATCATCAAAAGTATCTGGTGTCGGTATCTTCTGATCAGAATACATACCAGCATGCTTTTTGTCCGCTATCCAGTTCGCATGTGGTGCTTTATGATGAATCAACAAACAAAATGGCTTGGCGGTTGAACAGGTTTTCAACCAATCAAGTGCTTGATCAGTAATGATATCAGTGACATATCCCTTATGATCGGTTTGGGTACCGTTTTCAATCATTTCAGGATTATTATAAGAACCCTGTCCGGGTAGTATATTCCAGTAGTTAAAACCGGTCGGCTCGCCCTTGAGGTGCCATTTCCCGACCAGGGCAGTCTCATATCCAGCCTGTCTGAGCAACTTTGGAAATGTTTGTTGACGGCCATCGAAACGATTATTATTAACCATTACACCGTTGAGATGGCTATATTTACCTGTCAGGATTACTGCCCGGCTGGGTGCACAGATACTGTTGGTGCAAAAGCAGTTATCAAAACGAATACCTTCTTCTGCCAGCCGGTCAATATGTGGCGTATGGTTGATACGACTTCCATAAGCACTAATAGCATGAGCGGCGTGATCATCACTCATGATAAATATAATATTCGGGGATTTTTTCGTTTGCATTTTTTTAATAATCGGAATACCGGATGACATTAAAACGGTTGCTCTACCCATTTTTTTTAAAAACTGACGACGAGAGAGCATGCTATAAAGAACCTTTTTTATTTTATCTTCTGATTAAAACGGACTGCTGCTGACCCGTATCATGGTTGCTTTGCCTGAGACGGAAAGTGTTGAATTCCCATGCAAATAACCATGCTTCTCCAGAAACTGCTCAGTCAGAGAAAGTGTTTTATTGAGCCAGGGATTCTTATTAAAGAAACCATGACCAACATCAGAGGCCATATAGAGGACAGCTTCAAATCCGATTTGTTTTGCCTTAGAGATATAGTTTTGTCCATGTGCAATTAATGAGTCTCCGGTCCCATAAAATAAAAGAGTGGCCGGGATTTCTTTATAAAGATATAAATTCGGCGAAAGAGCTGTAGCAATTTCTTTTGAGCCCATTCGACTGACCCTCTTGGCAGCAGTAGCATCTAGCACAGGATTAAATAGAATCAATAAATTTGGTTTTGAAGAGACAGATAAATCTTCATTTGCTTCTTCAAAACCATTAATGATAGATGTACAAGCGGCAACATGACCACCGGCTGATCCCCCGCTGGCAACGATCCGGTTTGGATCTATGCCTAATCGTGAGGCGTTCGCGCGCAGCCAGCGTATGGTACTTTTTCCATCTTCTACACACTTGTCCGCCAATGTACCATGGTGGTTTTTGACACGATAATCAGCGCGGGCAGTAATCATACCACGACTTGCTAAATAATCTGCCTGATACTTAAATTGGTTAACTGTACCGCGCCGCCATCCCCCACCGAAGAAGAAGACGATGGTCGGCCTTTTATCCAATGGCTTCCAAGCCTCTGGATAATGGATATAGATGGCCAGCTCTCCCTGCCTGGTGGTTTTATAAATGAATTTTTTAATGGTAATAGTATCATTTTCAGTAGAAAGGTTTACCTTTTGAGCGTATGCCAAACTGCTTAGAAAAAACAAAATACATAAAATCAAATGATATTTTCGGTTCATAAGACCTTCTGACTGGTCATTACACGGGATAGGTATGTTTAGCCTCATAGTGAGACTTGTACCAATAATGTCGCATTTTATATAAGTTAGTGATATTTTAGAAGATGTGGATTTAATACACTTTATGTATCTTAATAATAAGCACTCATGGAAAAAATAGCAACGTAAAAAGACTTAATAATTAAATTTCATAATGGTTAACTAAATTTATCTGATAGACTATCTACCACTAGGCAAATTACCAATTTGAATAGAGATAATCATTTTTTCATGGTATATTCTCACACCCAAATTTGTAATATATTCGATTTATATATGCAAAGGATCGCATGAACTGGAAAAATGAATATAGATCTCTCTTTTGGATTGCCGGTTTTTATTTATATCTCAAAGCCACCCGGGCGAAAAACTGCACCGGTATAATCACTTTATGGGCTTTGGTGCTATTTTTAGTGCTCGTCTATATCGTTAATTTGACTGACCCACCACCACCCTCACCAAAAATGATCGCCTGGGTAGGATTGACCCAGTGGTTAATGGTTTTTTAGGCATACTGGATTGATCGAAACAGGGAAAGCAATATCTGATTATTTTTAACCTGACTTATTATCTCATCATTTATCTCAAAGTGAGACTCCGTCTCACTTTGAGATAAAATATTACCCGACTAACCGATTATTATCCTCTAAACATTATATACCTAACAACATAATAAACAGTATGTTATGTCGTGTATCATTCTGAGTGAAGATTATTGGCACGATAGATGTATCTTTAATTTGTAGATAAGTTAGAGGAGGATCAGAAAATGAGAATTCAGGAAATAGACTTTCAGAGTATTACTTTTCTAAAGTTGAGAGGGCGATTGAATAGAAGCTCCGTAAAGGAGATTATCAAACGGACGAGGACACTCCTGGAAGAAAACCGATTCAAAATCATACTTGATATGGAAAAGGTTATCATGGAAAATCAAGGTCTCCTTTTACTTGCTGCCTTTATTCACAGTTTCAGACAAAGTGATGGCAGTGTGAAATTAATCTCTGCGGGTAAACGGGGGTTTGTGAAAATTGAGATATGGAAACTTCCGATTACACTCCCGATGTCCGCAGTCCAAACCCTTTACCATTAATCAACAATATACAAAGGGTAAAATGCATACGTTAACCTTGAAAGCTGGTGACCAGATGACAAAGACAGATATAAGAGCAAGTGAAGAAAATACCCGGATCGAAAAACAAGAGAAGGAAAAATCGTTATTGGCACCCGGTAAACGTTTTGCTAAATCAGTTGTGAAGTTTATGTGCAGTGCTCAATTGAGAATGAAATTAAAGGATACCGGATCATCCATCAAATGTGAAGGAAGAATAAAAATATCCGGATCAAAAAATATTAAAATTGGTGATAATAGCCGATTTGGAAAAAATGTTCAGTTACACACAGATGGGCGTGGTTATATCCATATTGGGGATAATGTGAAAATTGGGAACGGTGTCAAAATTCTCTCGAAGTTTAATGTAACCATTGAAGATAATACAATTATCGGAGACAATGTTACTATCTACGATATATTGTATAAAGGAAGCGGCGAATTTTCCGAGAACGACACAAAACCTGTTTATATAGGAAAAAATGTATGGATTGGAAGAGATACCCAGATCCATGCGGGTGTTACCATCGGGCACGGAGTAACGATCACGGCAAAAAGTTCCGTCATGCGATCGATACCACCGGAAGTGATCGCCGGTGGATCACCAGCCAGGGTAATTAGGGAAGGGTAGTTCGATAAGGATTCGAAGTAGAATTTTATCCACGAATTTCACGAATTTAGAATCTTAATCTATATTTCCAGAAATTTAGTATTGGCTTAGGCGTTTGATGACATGGGTAACACTATATTTACATTTTGCTTGGACAAAAAACTCTCCCCCTTTCCCCCTCTCTTGAAAAGAGAGGGGGAATTTTTTTCATGAAAACAAAAGATAATACAAGATTTCTTCTAAATGATATCCTATCGTATATACTACCAATAATGCATCCTCTACGAGGATGGGGAAATGGTTTAAGCATGTTTTATTACAATAATTTATCCTCTACGAGGATACGATTATTAGGTTATGCGCTTTCTGTGGTTAAGAATTCATGTTAGATAAAAATTGGAACTTGTATTAAATTAGGTATGATCTGAAGATTTGGTTATCTTAATCATTTGATTAAATAAATCCAGTAAACCGGACAACACCGGCGGATCGCCTGGGCGATTAGCAAAAATTTTAAAAACTTTTATCCACGGATTATCCGGCGCAGCCGGACACGGATTAAAACTCAAAAAAAACAATTTTTAATTAAAATCCGTGTCAGTCAACGCCTGCTTGCCCGGCCTGCCCGGCGCAGACGTGGCTATGACGGGATCCAGCTGTGACGAAAAATCTGTGGACTATTTTTTTTCTTTGTTTGCAAACAACGGCTGTGCTATGAATAAACCTCACAAAATTTTACACCAGTTTTTTGGTTTTGATTCTTTCCGGCCACCGCAGGAGCAGATCATTCGGCGCACTTTGGAGGGCAAACATTCTCTTGTCATCATGCCCACTGGTTCAGGAAAATCACTCACCTATCAAATACCCGCTTTAATCTTCAATGGATTAACGGTTGTTATCTCACCATTAATTGCCCTGATGAAGGATCAGGTTGATGGACTTGTTGCAAGGGGAATTGATGCGGTATTCATTAATTCATCACTTATTCGATCGGAGAGGGAGAGCCGGTATCAAAAAATATCTGACGGACAATACAAATTACTCTATGTTACACCGGAACGTTTCAGGAAGTCTGAGTTTATCGAAGTTTTACAGAAACGTGAAATTACTTTACTGGCAGTAGATGAGGCGCATTGTATCAGTGAATGGGGTCATGATTTCCGTCCGGATTATACGCGAATTAGAGAATTTCGTCAGGTAATGGGAGATCCGACAACCATTGCCTTGACCGCTACGGCTACTCCGAAGGTCCAGGAAGATATCATTGATCAGCTCGGTCTGACCAAAGAAGATGTAAATATTTACCATGAGGGTATTGAACGGGCGAATCTATTTCTGGACTGTCACCCGGTCTGGGGTGAAGAAGAAAAATTGAGACATATTTTGAAAATTATCGCAGAAAATCCTGGTAATGGGATCGTTTATTTTGTTCTGATCAAAGATCTGAATCGAATGTCAGAGCTTCTCAGGAAGGAGCAGCTAAGGTTTTTAAAGTATCATGGTGATCTTAGCAGTGCGGAAAGAAAAAATATTCAAAATAAATTTATGAATGGCGAAAATAATATTGTGCTGGCCACCAATGCTTTCGGGATGGGCATTGATAAAAATAATATTCGTTTCGTTATTCATACACAAATCCCTGCCAGTCTGGAAGCATATTACCAGGAAATTGGACGCGCCGGTCGTGATAATAAGAGGTCTATATGTACACTGCTCTACGATGAGCAGGATTTGAATATTCAGCTGGAATTTATCAAATGGAATAATCCTTCGGTCGGTTATTATGACCGGTTGTATAAATTACTCTATGATCAGGTAGAGCGGGTAAACGCGGAAGGAATAGAGTTTTTAAGGGAACAGCTGACTTTTAAGAACAGTAAAGATTTTCGCCTGGAAACGGCGTTAGGAATTCTTGAACGGTATGGAGTGATCGAGGGGGGAGTGGAATCAAAAAATCTGAGACTCTCGGGTGAATTGGTGGAATCATTGTCCTCTCAGGACTACCTGGATATAAAATTGAAACGGGAACAGGAAAAACTTTATCAGATGGTTTTGTACACCAAAGAAGAGAACTGCCGAAAGGCTTTTATACATCGATATTTTGGTCTGAATTATCAGGATAATTGCGGGGCCTGTGATCTTGATCTTCTATAAATGTCCACAGAGGTGGCCGGGCCGTTACGGAATATTCTCTGTACCCTCGTTGTTTCAAACCAGGAGTATATATAGGCATTAAAAAAGATTGAAGGCATTATATTTATTAACTAAATTCCAATTTATGCTCTGGCAGGTGGATCCCGGGTAGTACCGGGTTTATTTGGGTATATGAGAGTAATATATTTTTCTTTAAATTTGTTTATGAGTACCGGTGCTTGAGAATGGAGGTCAATGGATCTATTGATAAAAACTGATAGTCAGCCTCCCCGTGCTGGGGTTTCGTGTATGTTTGACCGGATTGCTAAACGTTATGATCTGCTCAACCATATCCTTTCTCTTGGCCAGGATATCTTCTGGCGGAAAAAAGTGGGGACGTTTCTTCCAGGAAGATCCGGTCAATACCTTTTGGATCTGGCGACGGGCACGGGGGATCAGTTACTCTATCTGATGAAGAGCAGCGACAAAATAGAAAAAGCAGTGGGTATTGATCTTGCTGCGGAGATGCTTACTGTGGGCAGGGAAAAGATCAGAAAGCAGCAGCTGGATAACTGTATTATTCTGGAGGAAGGAGATGTGGAAAACATCGAATACCGGGATAATACATTTGATACGGTTACGATCGCTTTTGGTATTCGCAACGTAACCGATGTGAAACAGTCGATTTCAGAGATGTACCGTGTATTAAAACCGGAAGGCAGAGTTATAATTCTTGAATTTTCAATTCCTGAGAACCGATTCATGCGGCGGATCTATTTGTTTTATTTCAGATATCTTTTACCACAAATCGGTTCTTTAATATCAGGAGATGAGTATGCTTATCGCTATTTAAATAAAACGGTCGAAACATTTCCCTATGGTGACAAGTTTTGTAACTTGCTTACATTGGCAGGATTTAAAAAGGTGTCGATGTATCCGCAAACATTTGGAATTGTGACAATATATCATGGTGATAAACCCCGGCAAATGTAAATAACAGACAAACGGATAAAAAGGTTTTTATATTAATGTTCGAATTGATTAGTAATAAAAAAGTAAACATAGACCAGATCAAAAATGCAATTTTAGGATATCTGAATGCGGCACTTTCCGAAGGCAAAAAATTCCCGGAAGTCTTTCGGTTAGCGCTACCTATTGCCCAGACAGATCTACTGGCCTGGCTGAGTAATCAATCTTTTGAACAAAAAATCTATTGGTATGATAAACAAGAAAACCTGGAAGTTGCCGGTATTGGTGCTGCGGATATCGTTTCCGGTCCTAATGTTTCCAGATATTCTTCGGTTATACAGAGAATCCTGAAATATACATCCGATAATTGTTCCAAATGTCGCTATTATGGTGGATTTTCCTTTTATAAAGATACCGGTCTGGAGGATGAATGGCAGGCGTTTGGCGCTTATCAATTCATATTGCCGCGTTTTGAGATCGTCAGAAATGGGGGGGATGATTTATTTATTTGCACTCTGATTCATCCGGACGATAATAATATAATCCAATTGGCCCGCGATCTGGAACGAATATCTTTTAAAAAATTTACACCAGCGACCGAAATACCGGAGATATCAAGTATTATTAATCTCCCGGATAAGGAAAAGTGGCAGGAGATGATCACTTCAGCCCTCCGCCACATCCGTAATGATGAGTACGAAAAAATCGTTCTGGCCCGTAAGGTTGAAGTTGATCTTATGTCTCCACCGGATCCCTTTTATCTTTTATCAGTCCTCAGAAACAGTAATCATCATACCGTCAGTTTTGGTTTTCAACCACAGTCAGGGATGATCTTTATCGGAACCACACCGGAAATACTCTACCGGCGGGAAGGCGGGGAAATTATTAGTGAAGCGGTTGCCGGCACACGCCCCCGTGGGAATAATCCGGAAGAGGATCATATCCTGGCAAATGAATTACTGACCAGCGAGAAAGAACTACGTGAACATAATTATGTGACCAGAAGTCTGGATAGAAATTTAGGCCGGCTTTGCCAACATCTGGAAGCAGATGATAATGTAAGTGTACTGAAACTTTCACAACTGCAACATTTATATATTCCTTTCAATGGTTCATTGAGACCGGGGGTCACCGATGGTGATATTTTAGAGGCACTTCATCCGACACCGGCAGTGGGCGGCTATCCGGATAAATCTATTTTGCCCATCCTTAAGACAGCGGAGCCATTTAACAGGGGCTGGTATGCGGCACCCATTGGTTGGACAGCTGCCAATTCAGCGATATTTGCAGTGGCCATCAGATCTGCATTGATAATTAATAATAAACTGATTCTATACTCGGGAGCGGGAATTGTCGAGGGATCTTCCCCGGAAACGGAATGGGAAGAACTGGATAATAAAATTTCTCACTATAAGAAAGTATTGGGAGTTGATGGAAAGTCGTTCGAAAAACATCAACAGTTTTTGGGGATATCTGCTTATTGATGAATTGGTAAGGAATGGTATCACCTGTTTTTGTATATCTCCCGGTTCGCGATCCACACCTCTGACCATAGCCGCAGCGGAAAACCCTTTGGCTGAAAAGATCATCTGCATCGATGAACGAGGGGCTGCTTTTTATGCTCTCGGCTATGGACGTGCCACTGGCAAACCGGCGGTGATTATCAGCACTTCCGGAACAGCGGCAGCAAATTTCTTTCCAGCAATTGTTGAATCCTGGCTATCACATATTTCTTTAATTATTCTAACCGCAGATCGCCCGCCTGAACTCAGGGAATCAGGAGCAAATCAGACCATTGATCAGGTTAAAATGTTTTCTGATTATGTGAAATGGCAATTTGATATGCCCTGTCCGGATATAAATATTTCACCGGAAGCGGTCCTGACAACGGTTGATCAAGCTGTAAATCGCGCCACCAAGACACCCGCCGGTCCGGTACATTTAAATTGTATGTTTCGGGAACCTTTGGAGCCTACGGAAAAGAAATTCTCAAAAAGTTATCGTAACAAAATAAAAAGATGGGAAAAATCCGGATCACCCTTCACCAGTCATAAAAAAGCATATCAGCGACCGGATAATTCCGATTTACAGCGATTGATACACCGGATAAATGAAACCAGACGGGGACTATTGGTCGTCGGACAGATTCCCGGGGATAATGCCAGACAATCTGTTACAGCACTGGCATCCAGGCTCCACTGGCCGGTTTTTGCTGATATTACCTCCGGTATTCGAAGAAAAAACGATTCAATCGCCTTCATTGAATATTTTGATTCCTGGCTTTTGTCTGAAAAAAATAAGAAATATCTAAGGCCAAAAGTAATTTTGCATGTGGGTCGCTCCTTAACCTCTAAGAGATATTTGGGTTACATTGAAAAATTTTCACCTCAGGAATATATTCACATCGCAGACAATGATGAAAGGTATGATCCCGGTCATTTAATAACCCAGCGTTTCAGAAGCAGTATAGAAATATTTTGTAATTCGCTAAGTATCGGTGTGACCGGAAATACTGATAAAAAATGGCATTATCGGTTGAGCGGTGATAATAACAAAATAAAAAAAGTGGTCGAAGATTATACGGCCATGAATTCAGCGGTTACGGAAGTTTCTCTGCCGTCATTGGTAGCCCGGAATCTGGGTAGGGATCATGGTTTATTTCTGGCCAGTAGTATGCCGGTCCGGGATTTTGATATCTATGCCGGATTAATTAATTTGTCATCAAATATCGCTTCCAACAGGGGAGCCAGTGGGATTGATGGTACGTTGGCTTCAGCCTCAGGCTTTGCCAAAGGATTACAGAAATCAACGACCGTTGTCCTGGGTGATTTGGCATTGATTCATGATCTGAACTCATTATCGCTGGTAAATAAGTCCGCTAACACCATGATTATTATTGTCATTAACAATCACGGCGGTGGAATCTTTTCATTTCTCCCGGTGGCCGGTTTTAAACATGTGTTCGAAAAGTATTTTGGAACTCCCCATACGCATGATTTTAAGCAGGTATCTGCCATGTTCAATCTAAAATATTATCGACCCTTAACCAATCAGGATTTCGTTACCACGTATAAAAAATGTATGTCAGACAAAAAATCTTCGTTGATAGAAATTCATACAGACCGGCAAGAAAATTTTAATTTACACCAGGAAATTCAAAAAAAAATAAAATCGATACTTGAAAAGTAACTACTGGCATTACCGGGAATACCATCTTCATTACTACACCGCAGGAGATCCTGCCCAACCCTGTATAATATTTCTGCACGGATTTTTAGGATCCGGACTCGATTGGCAGGAAGTTATCAAAAATCTATCGGTCGACTATTATTGCATTGCTCCGGATCTACCGGGCCATGGTGGGACAAAAATTGATGGGAACTCTGATTTGTATACCATGGAATATTTTGCCTCGATTTTTGTTAAATATTTAAAAAATACCGGTATTTTTGCATCGCATTTGACCGGATACTCCATGGGCGGAAGGTTTGCTTTATTCCTTTCCGTTCATTTTCGTAATCTGTGGCAAAAAGTAATATTGGAATCAGCTTCACCGGGATTAAAAACAAAAAAGAAGCGGATGGAACGGATCCGGAACGATGAACAATTAGCAAATCGTCTGGAGCAAATCCCCTTAGGAGATTTTTTAAGGGACTGGTACGGACAATCAATTTTTGATTCATTACGTAAGAATGTAAAATACCCATCATTGATCTCAGGCAAGATGCTCAACAATCCGCGGGAACTGGCCATAGCCCTGCGCATGATGAGCACCGGAAATCAACCGTCTTTATGGAAAGAATGGAAATCCATAGATGGGCCGATACTTTTGCTGGCGGGTGAATTTGACCGTAAATTTTGTGAAATTATGTCAGAAATGAAACAAACAAACCCCAATGCTGAATTACAGATCGTGAAAAGTTCGGGGCACAATATGCACTTTGAAAAACCCTCAATTTTTCAGGCGCATATTTATAACTTTCTAACCAATACCAGGGAGAAACATTTATGAGTACCTTCGACTGGATCAAGGCTAAAAAATTTTCAGATATAAAATATGAAAAATTTGATGGAATTTCAAAAATTACCATCAACCGGCCGGAGGTACGAAACGCCTTTCGACCACTGACTGTGGTCGAAATGATGCAGGCGCTCGATGATTCACGAAATGATGAACGTGTTGGCGTCATCATTCTAACCGGAGAGGGGGAGGAAGCCTTTTGTTCCGGAGGAGATCAAAAAATACGCGGCGAGGCCGGATATGTGGATGAGCAGGGAATCCATCGTTTAAATGTACTTGATTTTCAACGTCAGATCCGTACCTGTCCAAAACCGGTGATCGCGATGGTTGCCGGATATGCCATCGGTGGCGGGCATGTTTTACACCTGATGTGTGATCTGACTATCGCATCCGAAAATGCTGTTTTCGGCCAAACCGGACCCAAAGTAGGTTCATTTGATGGTGGGTATGGCGCCAGTTATATGGCCCGCATTGTCGGCCAAAAAAAGGCCAGGGAAATATGGTATCTCTGCCGGCAATACGATGCCTGGCAGGCTTTGGAAATGGGACTGGTTAATACGGTCGTTCCCGGGGAGATGTTGGAGGACGAAACAATCCAATGGTGTCGTGAAATTCTCGCAAATTCACCGATTGCCATTCGCTGCTTGAAAGCATCTTTGAATGCCGATTGTGACGGACAGGCCGGACTACAGGAGTTGGCCGGAAATGCGACGATGTTATTCTATATGACCGAAGAGGGTCAGGAAGGCCGCAATGCTTTTGTGGAAAAAAGAAAACCGGATTTTTCCAAATTTCCCAAAAGACCATAATTTATTCATAAACCACGAAGCACACGAAGTACACGAAGATATTATTATTGAATTTGAAAAAAATATTAAAATTTGAGGAGTAAATCCTTAATAAATATACTCTAACTAATTATTATTATTAAACCTTCGTGCCCTTCGTGCCCTTTGTGCCCTTCGTGATCTCCGTGGTGATAACTCATGTTTTTTAATAAATATTATTTCAAAAATCGTTAATCGTTGTTTAATATTCAATAAAAGTAACTTTTAATTTTTTTTGGTTATATTTAGGAAAATTATTGCCTATGACTATAGAAACTTTAAAAATATGGATTGAGGCGGCCCGACCCAAAACCTTATGGGCATCCATCGCCCCGGTGTTCATGGGAGTGGCGATGGCCTTCAGTGACGGCCGCTGGGATCTGTTAACGGCTATACTTACACTGATTTGTTCTATCATGATTCAAATTGGAACCAATTTTGCCAATGATTATTTTGATTTCAAGAAAGGTGCCGATACGAAGGACAGAATAGGACCAATAAGAGCAACGGAATCCGGACTGGTTAAACCGCAATTGATGCGAAATGCTTATATTTTAGCCTTTTCTTTCTCGGTTCTTTTTGGGCTTTACCTGATTTACCGGGGAGGCTGGCCGATCCTGATTATCGGATCATTATCTATATTACTCGGCATTATATATACCGGCGGTCCATTCCCGCTGGGATACAAGGGTCTTGGCGATATATTCGTATTGATTTTTTTCGGTCCTATCGCTGTTGGCGGAACCTACTACCTGCAAACCCTGGAGATTAATTTGTCAGTGATATTGGCAGGCTTATCTCCCGGGCTTATCTCCACAGCACTTCTGAGCGTTAATAATCTGCGTGATATCCATACGGATAAAAAAGCGGGGAAGAAGACATTAGCGGTTCGATTTGGCGCTGTTTTTGTCCGTGCCGAATATTTAATTTCCATTTTACTTGCCTGCGTGATGCCCCTGGTCCTTTTAATTACGGATCCCAACCATCCCTACTCCCTCATTGCCATGCTGGTTATTTTATTGGCTTTACCCACGATTAAGACCGTATTGTTTGATGATATCAGTCCGGCGCTCAATGCGGCACTGGCCAACACAGGAAAGATACTTTTATTTTACAGCCTCATATTTTCTCTGGGCTGGATTGTATGAATATCAAACAGATTAATATTTTTACCTATCATCTGCCGCTCCGCAAACCCATCCGGGTTAGTGATCAAGTCATACATCACCGAACAGGGGCGATTATACGCATGACGGATGATAACAATAATCATGGATATGGAGAAACGGCCCCGCTTCCTGGTTTGCACCGGGAGACAATGGGAGATGCCTTAAAACAATTAACAACGATTCAAACAAAATTAACAGGCGCTATCGTTCCTAATATTCCCGGTGTGTCAGACTTTTTGGATACATTGATTGCAAAGGAAAAATGGTATCCATCGGTCCGGTTCGGGGTTGAATCTGTTTTAATGAATGTATATTTCCTACAAGGCGTTCTTTCTAAAAGAAAAATGTACTTACCGCAAAATCATAAAAAAATCATGATAAATGCGCTGGCCGATGGGAATGATCTGGTCGTGATGAAAACAGTAAAGCGTGCCATCGAAGAAGGTTATCGATCGATCAAGCTGAAAATTGGTCGTCGTACGATTGAAGAAGATATCGGACTGGTAAAATCTGTAGATAAGATTATAAGTAAAAAGGCGGACTTACGACTGGATGCAAATCAGGCCTGGGATCTTCCGACTGCCATACATTTTGCACAGGCTATACAGGATTGTGTGATCGAATACATTGAAGAACCTTTACAGGATCCCGGTCATTTAGCGATGCTCTATGATCAAACCGGTATACCGATTGCCGTGGATGAGAGCATTACCCGTCATCCGCTTTCTGCCTTTCAGGTAAAAAATTGGATGAAAGCCCTGGTTTTAAAACCGGCGGTTATCGGTTCCGTACAGGATACTCTTAAATATATCCAGATCGCCAGGCAATCTAACCTAAAGATTGTCTTCAGTGATACCTTTCATAGTGGTGTGGGATTGTCCTTTCTTATCCGCCTGGCTGCCTCGCTGCCGGAGATGGTACCGATGGGTTTTGATACGTATCGATGGCTGGCGGAAGACATCTTAAGTGCCCGGCTTTCTGTTACCAACGGCAGTTTTGATTGGCAAAATGTTCAGCAATGTATGCAAAGAATTAATTTTTCTTATTTACAGGAACTATCCGGTTCTTTGTCCATTGATGCATAGGGGACAAATTAAAATAGTGACCGGAGATTGCTTCGTCCCGGATCGTTGAGACGAATAGTAGAGACGTAGCATGCTACGTCTCTACCTGGTAAAATATTTATATCGCAATGACGATAATGTGTCCGTCATTGCGAGTCCGGTTAAAAAATATGATTCAATTAAGAATTAATAAAACTCATCCCCCGGCTTGCGTCTAAGCCACATCTTCGACCTTCTCTTGAAAAGAGAAGGGGCTCCCAAAAGTCCCTCTCTTTCCAAGAGAGGGATTTAGGGTGAGTTATTTAAATCAAGTCTCAATGTTTATTTAATCTCTAAACCATTTGATTTTCCGGTGATAATTGCTAATGATTAAAGTTTTAACGGGACATTCATGTTTCAGTATAATAATCTCAGTTTCAACCGGAAACGGACGATTCTAAATAACGCTTATAATTCGATTGAACGAGCCGTATGAAAGAAGACACACTGAATTTTTCGTCTATTGAAAATGAGTACGGACATTATCCGGCGCTGATCTGGCCGGATGCCACTTTTACCTATACACAGTATATCGGCGAGATCAACCGATTGGCGCGAATCCTGATTCAGCGCGGGATCGACAGGAAAAGCCGGGTCGCTCTTTTATCAGATATCTCCCACCAATTTCCCCTGCTGTTTTTTGCCTTGTTAAAAACGGGTGCGGTCATCGTTCCGCTCGATACCCGGTCCCCGGAAAAACAACTCCAGGGATTAATCAAAAAAGTCAAATGCGACTGTTTAATTACGGTCAATCAATCAGTCCTCATTTCAAAAGACTTGGACATACCGGTAATCACGGCGAAGGATCTTTTCAAAAATAATCAACAAATTCAGAGCAAGAACATCCTGCCTTCCCTTTCTTTGAAACAGGAGGCAACGATACTGTTTACTTCCGGCAGCAGTGGGAAGCCCAAGGGTGTATTGCATACGCTCGGTAACCATTATTATAGTGCGAAGGGATCAAACTGTAATATTTCGCTAGCACCCGGTGACCGCTGGCTGATTTCACTACCATTCTATCATGTAGCCGGTGTTGCTATTTGCTTCCGGGCATTATTGGCCGGCGCGGCCTGTGTGATAGCGGATAATAATGAGCCACTCGAAAAGCAGATCGGGCGATATAAGATTACCCATTGCTCGCTGGTTCCCACCCAGCTTCAACGAATGCTTGACAACAAAGTCCATCAGAAAAACTGGCGATTGCTCAAAGCCGTACTTCTGGGCGGAAGCAGATGGTCTCCGGTCCTGGTAAAAAGGGCACTACATATGGGCCTGCCTCTCTATACCAGTTATGGGTCAACCGAAATGTGTTCACAAATCACCACGACAACAGCAAGTGATGAATTAAGACGGAATCCCAATTCTTCTGGAAAACTTTTACCCTACCGGGAACTGAAAATTGATCAAAATGGTGAGATTCTGGTGAATGGTAGAACACTTTGTAAGGGCTATATTGAAGAGAAAAATATTAGTAGGCATAAAGAGAAGGATCACTGGTACCGTACCGGTGATTGTGGCCATCTTGATAGTTATGGCAGTCTGACTATCACCGGCCGCCTGGATAACCGGTTTATTTCAGGGGGGGAGAATATTTACCCGGAAGAAATCGAACAGCAGTTGGAAACACTGGATGATGTGCTCGAATCTTGTGTTGTTGATATCCCGGATGATGCATTCGGTGCCCGACCGGTAGCGTTTCTGAATCTCCGGGATAGCGGTAAATTTGAGGAATCTCATTTTAAATCTTACCTGGAGAATAAGATCCAGAAATATAAAATACCGGATAAATTTTATTTATGGCCGGAGGAATTAAACCAGTTAAAACCGGACAGAAAAAAACTACGCCAAATAGCGCTCCGGTCCTGATGGATGCCATGTATAAAAAACATCACTGGAGCATTAGAATTTATTATGGGGTGTATTGAAGAAATAGAAAAAAACTCATCCCCAAACCCCTTCTCTTGAAAAGAGAAGGGGCTCCCTAAAGTCCCTCTCTTTCCAAGAGAGGGATTTAGGGTGAGTTCGTTAAATTATGTCTCTATGTTTATTAAATCTTTAAACCATTTGATATTCTGGTGATAATTGATAATGATTAAGTTTTAACCGGATACTCATAATGTTATATAATTGATCCAATCACACACAACCTGGAGGTTTGCATATGAAAAGGGCTTATCGTTTTTCTCTAACATTTCTTTTAAGTTTTTTTTTATTAGTTACATTGAGTTTTGCCGGTGACCTGACTGGCACATGGACAGGGCATGAGGTGCAGGGTGCGCCCGGAAAGTGGACCTTCATTTTTACTGATAGTACCCTGGTAGTTTACGGACCCAACCCAGGCGATTATTACAAACTCGATACGGAAAAGGTAGACAATAAAGAAAAACCACATTTTAAAGCCATATTTAAAGATTCTTCAGATCCCTCGGTGATTAATATGCAATCTACGGCCATCTATAAATTTGAAAAGGAAAAGCTGATCGTAGCTGCCAGCGAGCCTGGTTATGGAGGCATCCCCTCATCCTTCGATGCAATATATGGAGTTTTTGTGTTTGAGTTGACAAAAGAGACCAAATCTGAATAATCTTTCCAAGAGACATAGCAGGCTACGTCTCCATCTGAGAAGATCTTTATCTCGCAGAGACGCGGAGACGCAAAGATAATTAGAATTTGAGAATTGTTCGTAACCTTGGACCGTAAATCGTATCATATCGAATAAGTTTTAGTATATTCTTACCAGGATGACGATATAGACAGGATGTGCATTGTATGATTAGTGTTGAAAATATAAGACTGCTGGGGCCAACAGCAACGATTTCTGATTTTAAAAAACTCCCCTGTACTTCAGATGAACGCTTTACTGATGAAAAAGAGGGTGTGCGGCAAATTCTTGCCACCACAGATGGAAAAGTTGAATTTGTATTTTTTGAAAATAATGTACTGGCACATGTCAACTCGGCAATGGGTTATCCGGCCTATTACCCTGTCTATCCTGTAGATCTTGAGAAGCCCGTTATCGCCGTATTAATGGACCTTGATGGGACGAGTGTCCGCAGTGAAAATTTCTGGATCTGGATTATTCAGCTTTCAATATCCAGCCTGCTCGGTGATCCCGGATTTGAGCTGGAAGAGGAGGACATGCCTTTTGTTTCCGGTCATTCAGTTTCAGAACATTTACAATATTGTATCACGAAGTATTGTCCGGACAATTCTGTTGAAGAAGCCAGGCGTTTTTATTTTGAACATACACACCGGGAGATGCAAGCAATTATAAGTGGGCATGGACGTACGGATGCTTTTACCCCCACATCGGGATTAAAAGATTTTTTATTGTCCCTTAAAGACCGGAAAATAAAGATCGGTTTGGTGACATCGGGACTCTACGAAAAAGCATGGCCGGAAATTCTCTCCGCTTTTCAGACACTCCATCTGGGAGAGCCTAAGGATATTTATGATGCCATCATTACTGCCGGCTTCCCCATGCGATCCGGTGAACCGGGAACACTCGGTGAGCTCTCTCCAAAACCTCATCCTTGGCTCTATGCCGAGGTATCGCGGGTTGGACTCGGTATTCCCTTTGATAAGCGTGCCCATGTTGTAGGCATTGAAGATAGCAGTGCCGGGATTTTGTCTATCCGTTTAGCAGGATTTTCTGCGATTGGATTCGCCGGTGGAAATATTATCGAGAGCGGAACAAAGGCTATGTGCCATACATACTGTAATAACTTTGAAGAAGTGCTCAATTTTTTAAATGATTGGGATCGGGTTAGCCTTTAGTGATTAATAAAAAATGTCATTTGTGTCCAGTTTAAAACAATTCAATTAATGATTAAAAACTCATCCCCCAGCCCCTTCTCTTGAGAAGAGAAGGGGAGCAGAATCCGATATATATTTATTGTAAATATATTTCTTGTCTTTATTGTACTTAGATGAAATCATATATTTTCATTATTTTTCATAAAAAAAATTCCCCCTCTCTTTTCAAGAGAGGGGGACAGGGAGAGAGTTTTTGTCCAAGTCAAAAAGAATATAGTGTTACCTATGTCCCCGCTCTAAATAAAAAAGAGGGGATGTGGGGGTGAGTTCTTGTTTTCAAGTCTCTATGTTTTTAAATCTATAAAGCATTTGATAATTTGGTGATGATTTAATTTTTACATCGATACTCATGAATAAATGTATGAGTATAAACGTATAATAGACAGGTGGAATCATGACATCAAAAGAACGACTCATGCTGGCTTTGAACCGGGAAAAGCCGGACCGGCTGCCGGTTACGGTCCATCAATGGCAGGGGTATCATCTGGAAGAATATATGGATGGTATCAGCGAGCTGGAAGCGTTTGAAAAGATGGGGATGGATGCCCAGATTCAGTACTTTGAGGATATGGCACAATTCTGGCTGGTGGACGCTGATTATACCAAGCTGAATACCAACACCTGGAAAGATGACGTGGAGGTGATCAGTAGTGAGCCGGACCACCGTGTAAACTATCATACCGTTCAGACACCGGAAGGGATACTTACCTACAAGACCGCCGGCGACCGAAAAACCACCTGGATTTCAGAATATCTGATTAAAAAAGATGAAGATATCACGCTTATAAAAAAGTATATGCCGGTTCCTGACCTGGATTTAAAACCGATCGAAAAAAAATATGACCAAATAGGTGAAAAGGGCATACTACGCGGATTTGTCTGGGGTGACCAGGCCGGCTGCTGGCAGCATGCGGCCTGCCTGATGGATATTACCGATCTGATTATGGCTACCTATGATAAACCGGATTGGGTGCATGAATTGATGCAAATATTACTCGATAAAAAATTACAGTTTATTGAGTCCATGAAAGGGGCCAGATTTGATCTTATCGAAACCGGCGGCGGCTCCGCGTCATCGACCCTTATATCACCCGATCTTCATAAAGAGTATTGCCTGCCTTACGACCGCAAGATGCACGAAGCCCTGCATGATCTGGGCTTTACGATCACGTATCATACGTGTGGGGGAACATTGGGTATCGAGGAACATATATTGGCTAATGGAACAGATGCTTCGGAAACGCTTGCCCCTATGAGTATTGGTTCCAATCAGGAACCATGGGATCTTAAAAAGAAAGTTGGCAATAAAATTGCGCTTATTGGCGGGTTGGATCAGTTCAATATACTTAGTGAAGGTGATGAACAAACAATTACTGACCAGGTACAACTGCTTTTCGAAAAAGTCGGATATGATGGCGGCTACATCCTATCCTGCGCCGATCATTTTTTTGATACACCACCGGAAAATCTAAAAATCTATGCCCGTGCTGCGCGGAAGTGTGTTTATTAATTACCGTGTGATATTATTGAACCTATTGTTCGTAGAGACGTAGCATGCTACGTCTCTACAATTAATAAAATGGTTAATAAAGACCAGCCATCTAAAAT
>CAZBBC010000005.1:0-91896 GCA_964489835.1 uncultured Calditrichota bacterium | reverse complement strand
CGTTTTTCTGATTTAATAAAAATGATCAATTAAGGATCAAAAAACTCATCCCCAAGCCTGCGTCTAAGCCGCATTTTCAACCTTCTCTTGAAAAGAGAAGGGGCTCCCTAAAGTCCCTCTCTTTCCAAGAGAGGGATTTAGGGTGAGTTCTTTAAATCAAGTCTCTATGTTTATTAGATCTTTAAACCATTTAATATTCTAGTGATAATTGCCAATGATTAAAATTTTAACGGGACACTAATGTATTATAATGAAAAAAATATTTATTCATAAAAATTGTGTTGCTATAGCTAAAACTTTGTTATTTTAGCAAAAATTTTGCTACTCGGATTATTCATTTCTCGCAGCGGCGCAGCGATTCTACTATTTATTAATAATTATTTTAGTTTTAATCCGTGTTAATTCGTGTCAGTCTGCGCCTGCTTGCCCGGCCTGCCCGGCGCAGACGTGGCTATGACGGGATCCGGCTTCGACGGATAATCCGTGGACTTCTTTTTTGGATTGCAGCAATAGGCTGCGGTATAAATAGGTCAGGTTAAATGAAAATCCCAAACTTAGTTTTCGAAATTGTATTAATCTTACTTCTTTCTCTGCCAATATTTCCAGCCCAGGCTCAGATGGAAATTCATATACCATCGGCAATAAACCTGACGGTTAACCGCGTGCCGCATCCCCTTTCCCAAGGATGGCTGGACAGCTTAATCGATGAAGCCAATTCTGATAAAATCCGATATAAAATTGTTGGCGCCTGGGGAAAGGATTCACAAGTGACAACTTTGATCCAGCTGCCCCAAATTTTATCCCTTGACCAGGTCTACCGACAAGTGGTTCTTTATTATTCTTTGATTAGTGGGGAGATTGAACGTGAGCGGGAATTTTTGAGAATTTACCCATATTTTGTATCTCCAGATAATAAACCATCTCTTTCCTGTTACTATCAATCAGAAGGGCATTATTACTTCGAGGTCAATGATTGGGAACAGGTTGCTATCCCCCCTGGTCCGACACCGGAAGAACGATACATTTTTAACCAGATTATGCAGGCATCATTTCATAGTGTCCAATCCTTTACTGACATTTCCGAAGAAATATTTAAGAAAATCGCTTTACAGAATAATCTTCCCCTGGAATATATAGAAAAAATTTATAAAAATACGATCCTTTGGCAACAACGTCTTTGATCAAAATAAGGATCTACAAATGATACTCTTTAAATATAAATATATCATACTCTCTTTATTAATGATAATTGGCTGCCGGGAGAATTTATATGATACTTTCCCTGCTGTTATCTTAACTGAAAATGAGAATAAACAATTCACCTATACCAATAAGGTTGCCGGTTTTTATATTGGCAATTCTCATCAGCAAAACAGCTCCATATATGATGGCTGGACAGTCAATGGGAATCATTATTTAAAGGATTATCGCATTTTTACCCAGTCAATTCCTGTCACCAGAGATTCTTTGGTACAGTTTACATTTTATCCGTTTTCATTTATCAGAGAATATAAATTTCCACTAAAAGAAACGTTTACCCTGCTCGATTCAATCAACGCAATTGTCTGGGAATTTGAGTCTTCTACTGATTTAAAATCTTTTACATTCGAACCTTTATTACATCAGGAGATTGATGGTAAAAAGATACAATTTTCGTCAAAAATGAATCGACTATTATTTTCACTTACGATATCTGGTTCTGATGAAAAAACGGAAGACAGCGGGTGGATGGGTTTTACTTATATCCAGGAAAAATCTGATCGGGTGGTTATCCTTGGCGCCGTGGATGAAAATGAAGAGAAGCTGGATCGTTTGCTCAACCATTTAACAGAAAATTATAAAGATTGTGTACAGCGTAGAATCAGAGGTATGGCTACCTTTCTTAAACTCAACGACACCCATACCAATATACCGGAGTTGACCGACGCTATTTCCTGGGCACAATTATCATTGAATGCTCTGGTAACCACATCAAAAAGTAGTGGAATTCATACCGGTTTGCCTGAATTCAATCATTACCGGGGAAGAGATACTTTTACTTCATTAACCGCTGCTTTGCTGATCAATGGAAAATTTGAACAAGCCAGAGAGGTTTTGGAATCAGTCAGCCGCCTTCAGTTACAGATAGAAGATGACTACTGGTATGGCCGTATTCCCAACAGGACCACCGATAAAGAAGTCTACTATAATACAAGCGATGTGACCTGGTTGTTTATTCGTTCAGCCTACGAGTATTTCTTATTTAGTGGAGATACAACATTTTCACGACAAATATACCCAGTGATAAATCGGGCGCTAACCGGTGCCATTCGCCACCGTATTGATGAAAATTTTTACTTAATCCATGGGGAGACTGAAACCTGGATGGATGCTGTGGGACCGGACGGTGCTTTGTCTCCGCGTGGTAACCGGGCCGTCGAAATACAAGCATTGTGGTATACAGCTCTTCAAATCGGATCAATATTTGCCGGGCGGCATAATGATCAGTCATTAAAGGAATACTGGCTGGCTATTTCTCAGACGTTAAAAGAGAATTTTATCCGCGACTTTTGGAATGATTTTAAGAACAAGATGTATGACCACCTTAATGCGGACGGATCGGCTGACCGGAAAGTGAGGCCAAATCAGATACTGGCGGTTTATATTCCCCGTATGCCCGGGATTCAACCACTGATTCCGGAAAATATAAGGGCTTTCGTTACCAGCAATGTGCTCCATCAACTGACTTATCGCTACGGCGTTGCTTCTCTTTCACAGGAAGATAAAGATTTTCATCCCTGGTATCACCCACCAAAATTCTATATTCCGCAGGAGGCATTTCACAACGGCACCGTCTGGAACTGGCTCGCCGGACCGCAGATCAGCAGTCTGCTTGGTTTTAATCAGGAAGAATTAGCCTTTAGCCTTTATTATAATGAAGCAATACAAATTCTATATGATGATGCCATCGGAAATTATTCGCAGTTACACGGTTTGCTTCCGGGAAAAGAAAATGGAAATTTTTCCCTATCAGGTTCCGTTTCCCAGGCCCGGAGCCTGGCTGAATTTATCCGGAATCTTTATCAGGATTTTATCGGTTATCAGCCGGATGCCCTGAATAACCAAATTTATTTTCATCCTAATTTTCCTAAGGAAGTGGCATTCGTTTCCACTATCCTGCCCTTCACATCCGGCAAAATCGGTGTTGAGTATACGGCGGGTGAAAAATATAACCGGTTTGAATTTTCCAGGATCAGTGGAAGAATTTCTGTCAATATTTTACTTCAGTTCCCCGGATATGATGTGATACAATTTAAACTGGATGATAAAAATTCGACTTTTAAAATTGACTATGATCTTTCCAAAAGACGATCTTATCACACCTACCCGGAAATGAACTGGTATTTTGCACAACCGGAATTGACAGAGTGATTAAAATCCCTGAATTAATCCAGCCATTTGACTAATCTGGTTTCGTATTTATGGTAGAGATCCGGGTGTTTCGGTAGAATTCGGCAATTAAACCGGTACGAACCATCGCTATCAGTAATTACATGCGCATGATATGTCAGCTGGTTATCACCATTTCTTGCTACCAGCCCCATGGGAATGATTTTCATCGACTGATGGCCACGATAGGCATCCTGTCTTTCCAGAACAATTTCCACCAAAAGATCATTTGGATCGAGCCCAGCAGAATAAACCTGTAGGGAAATTTCACGCTCTTCACCGGCGGATAGAATACGCCGATCCTCATCCATACCGGAACCATTTTTAATCTGCAGTTCAATTTTTCCCCACAAACGCTCAAGCCGCTTTTTCCAGGTTGAGAAACGATGCAGCTCTTTATATTCCTCCTGAGAATATTTTTCAGCGCGTTTCATTGCCGGCAGATAGTATTTTTGCAGATAATCCCAAACCATACGGTGAGCGCTAAAATTTGTGATCGTCGAATGAAAAGAATGTTTTGCTTTCTCAATCCATTCATTGGGAATTCCTTTCGCATCTACTCTATAAAACAGAGGTACAATTTCTTTTTCCAGTATTTCATACAGTGAATCTGCATCTTCTTTATCCTGCAATTCATTGTCATCATAGTGCCTGTCCTGACCGATCGCCCAGCCGTTTTGTCCGTTGTAGCCTTCCAACCACCATCCATCAAGAACACTAAAATTAATCCCTCCATTAATGGGTACCTTCTGTCCGGAGGTCCCACTCGCCTCCAACGGGCGTCGTGGTGTATTCATCCAGACATCAACACCAGAAATCAAGGCCCGGGCTTTATTCATGGTATAGTCTTCTACAAAGACTACATTGCCGCGCAGTCCCGCTTCTTTTGAGAGCTCATTGATTCTTCTTATCAGATCTTTGCCCGCTTCATTAGCCGGATGCGCTTTTCCGGAGAACAGAATCTGGACCGGCCTTTCCGAATGATTCATTATTTGCTTTAACCGCTCAATGTCATTAAAAAACAGCAATGAGCGTTTATAAGGGGCAAACCTGCGGGCAAAACCGATGGTCAAAATATTAGATTGTAAAATCTCTTCTGACCGCGGATATCCGGCATAACCGTCACCGTAACGATCGATGCGATCCTGATAGGTCAGCCGGATATGTCGAATCATCTCCCCCTTCATTTGCTGCATAACACGCCAGAATACGTCGTTAGGGATATCATAAATATTATCCCAATAATTTTGATTCCGTACTTCCTGTCGCCATTCCGGGCCCAAAGACTGATCAAAGAGGGTGATCATAAACCGGTGAAGCCAGGTGAAAGGATGAACACCATTGGTTACATGCCCGATGGGTATCTCCGGCGTGGGAACACCTGGAAAGATCTTTTGCCACATATTCCGGGAAACCTCTCCGTGTAACCGACTGACACCATTGCATTGATTGGAAAGATTAAGGGCGAGGATGGTCAGTGAAAAATTTTCATGCTGATGAATATTCGTATTTCTTCCTAAATCAAAAAAGGTCTCATGAGAGATCTCCAGCTGTGGCCATAAATTTTGAAAATATTTACTAATCATATCAAATTCAAAGGCCTCATTACCGGCCGGTATGGGTGTATGGGTGGTAAAAACAGTGGTCGAGCGGACGTAATCCAGGGCTGTTTTGTAATCCATGCCAATATTCATCAATTCGTAAATACGTTCCAGGCCAAGAAATGCGGAATGTCCTTCATTCATATGGAAAACGCTTGGTTGATAACCCATTTTCCGTATCGCACGCATCCCGCCGATCCCAAGAATAATCTCCTGTTGAATCCGTGTATCCCGGGAACCACCATAAAGACTATGAATGATATTTTTATCTTCATCATTATTTTTATCAACGGTCGAATCCAGTAGAAAGATGGAAACCCGCCCGACTTTAACTTCCCATACTTTGATATATACTTCACGATCTAATAGTGGTACGGCGACCAGCAGTGGTTTACCATTTGCGGTTACTACAAGATCCGTGGGCATTTGCTCAAAATCAAGTTCCTGATAAAACTCAACCTGATTACCCTGTGCATCGATTTGCTGATGAAAGTATGCATGTTTATACATCAAACCGACAGCAATAAATGGAAGTCCCAGATCACTGGCAGATTTGGTATGATCGCCGGCGAGTATCCCAAGACCACCGGCATAATTTGGCAGAGATTCGTGAATACCATATTCTGTTGAGAAATAGGCAATCGAATGGTCCAGCATTTTTGGATAATTCCTGGCGTAGGCTGTTTGCTTCTCTTCAATATATTGATTATACCTTTCCCAGCTGCTGTTTAACTTTTCTAAAAAAGAAGAATCGGTTGATATTTTTTCTAGTTTGGATGGATCAATTTCCAAAAGAAATTTAACGGGATTCCTCCCGCAATTTCTCCAAGAAACCAGATCGATCTCCCTAAATAAATCACGGACATCCGGATTCCAGCTAAACCAAAGATTAGTAGCCAGTTCCCCCAATTTTTCCAAAGAGGGGGGTAATTGAAATTGTATTGGCATATATTTCTTTCCTAGTATTTTTTTGATTGTTTGTTGCGATATCTAATTTGATTTATTACCCACCCCGTCTCCCCGCCTGAGGCGGGTCGACACCCCTCCCTGCAAGCAGGGAGGGGCTGGGGGAGGGTTAGAAATATTTATTTTGTTTGCAGCCATAGGCTGCGTAATGCTAATATGGTAATTAATATAAAGATTGAGATTTTAGCAAAAGAATTATCAAAAATCAAAGGTAAGTTTCTAATTCAGACTGCGCCCACCGTCGACCGCCAGAACAATACCGGTGATATAATCTCCGTCTTCTAATAAAAATCTTACCGCGGCAGCCACATCTTCCGCCCGGCCCTCACGCTTTAATAATGTTTTATCTACTGCCTTTCTTCTTTCTTCATCTGTATAAGACTCCGGTATAAGCACCGGTCCGGGATTGATACCATTGACCTGCACATACGGTGCCAATGCTTTCGCCAATCCTTTTGTCATACTGATCATGCCGCTCTTTGTTAAAGCATAGGGAATGTAAGATGGAAACGGGCGATAACCACTGGTATCGGCAATATTGATAATCTTCCCACTGTTGTTTTTAACCATAATCCGGCCAGCTTCCTGTGCCAGGAAAAAACCGGCTTTCAGATTTAGAGAAAATAATGTGTCCCAGGTTTCTTCTGTCACAGTCCCCAATGGAGTTTTTATAAACACAGCCGCATTATTAATCAGAACATCGATGGTACCGGCAATTTGAACAACTTCATCGATGAGTGACTTCGTGGTGCTGACCTGCCGGAGATCTCCCTTTATTAACAGTATATCGGGAACCATATTTTTTAATGCTTCCGCTTCTTGCTCGCTCTTATAATAATGACAGAATACCTTTGCACCGGCAGATACCATCTCCAGGGTAATCACCCTGCCTATCCTAACAGCACCACCGGTTATCAATATCACTTTATTTTTTAGATGCAAATAATCTCCACTGGAAGTTAAATGTTTGAATAATCACTCGCGAGAAATAAATTATCCAGGTTAGCGGCTACTGTAAAAATGGATTATGCAGACGTTCCCGGCCGATGGTAGTCGAAGGGCCATGGCCAGGGTATACAATGGTTAGATCGGGCAGTGTTAATAATTTCTCCCGTATCGACTGAATGAGTTGCTGGTAATCCCCTCCCGGCAAATCCGTCCGCCCAATCGAATCCAGGAACAAACAGTCGCCAACAAAAACATGGTTATCAATTTTTATAGAAATTCCACCGGGTGAATGTCCCGGGGTGTGAATGATCGTCGGCTTGATATTACCAAATTCAAGTATATCACCGTCATGAACAAAGTCTGTTACTTCCGGAATCTCCTGCACAGCTATACCAAAAAATTCCCCCTGCGCAGGTAGTGCTTCTAATAATGACTGATCACCCTGATGCATATAAAAAGGTATATTAAAGTACTTTTTTACTCTGGAAACTTCCGCGGTATGATCAATATGACCATGGGTATTTATAATATATGTTAGATTAACGCCAAAGTCTGATATTTTCTCGATCAACAGATCCGCTTCAGCACCCGGATCTATATAGATGGCTTCCCTGCTTTTCTCATCTATGACCAGGTAGCAATTCATGGAAAAAGCACTAACGGTAATGGTTTCGATTTTCATTTCAACATCCGGAGATTTCAGTTACTACAAAATAAGGAATGACGATATATAGAGAGTGACATCACGGACAAAGTAAAAAAGGACTAAAAGGTAATATGCCCTTCCAGGAAAAGTTTTGCCTCTCCACCAATAATCACACGGTTGTTTTTGTCTTCACAATGGAGTTCACCACCGCGGCAGGATATTTGTCTGGCGATCATCTTTTTCTTATTCAATTTTTCCGCCCAATAGGGGATTAACGTACAATGCGCAGAGCCGGTGACAGGATCTTCCGGAATGCCGACTGCCGGTGCAAAAAACCGGGAAATAAAATCAACATCTTTCCCTGGTGCAGTGACGACTACTCCTATGCGGTCCAGTTCCTTAAGAAGCTTCATATAAGGCCGTAAATTGTGGACCTCCTCTTCAGAATTGTAGACGGCCAGGTAATAATTTGAAGCTAGAATTTCCACCGGTTTGGCTCCCAATGCTTTTACAAAATTCTCAGGTACCTCGCACTTGCCCGGCTTATGAGCCGGAAAATCCAATAAATAGATATCAGCCTCCCGGCGTACGATCAATTCTCCACCGGGGCTTCCGAAGGTGACTTTAGCATTATTGGGTTCTATTTTATTCATGATCACCCAGGCACTGGCCAATGTTGCATGTCCGCATAACTCAACTTCCGTCTGCGGTGTGAACCAGCGTATCTGATAGTAGTCTCCGCGATTTACAAAAAAGGCGGTTTCCGAAAGATTATTCTCAGCAGCTATTTTCTGCATATCATCATCGCTCAGCCAGTAATCAAGGGGACAGACAGCCGCCGGATTGCCGGAAAATGCCTGGTTTGCAAATGCATCAACATGGAAGATAGAGATTTTCATATTCGATCACCTGTATCTATTTTATTTTATAGCCCTAAAATACGAAATAATTATCAAATTTTGTTGTAATAAATAAAAAAAATAAACTAACTTGATTATAGATATTATAAAACTAACAGCTTTAAATAATACCAAAATTCTCCGAATGATAATAAAAACACAACCACAGAGGCCACAGAGAGGGGTAAAAAATAAATTCTTTAATTCAATAAATATTAAATATTTACTCTGTTTACTCTGTGGTTATTTTTTTAAACTACCCATTTTAAGCTGGTGAGCATTCAATGAAAAAAATTCCCGATGATAATAGCTGGCGGTTATATTTTCGGATTTTATCCTATTTTCGGCCCTATATCCGCACGATTTTTTTAGTGCTGTTATTTAATTTTCTGTTCGTTATCTCCAATACAATCTCGATATGGATGGTTGCTCCTTTGATCAATACGATTTTTGAATCGGAGGAATCCGTTAACAACCAACGAGTGGAATCCGAACCGGTAAAAGTTGAGACCAGTATATTCGATTTAAATCAGTGGTTAAAACTGCGCATCGATAAATTTTTTAAACGAGACAGTAAAGTCGACACATTAAAGATACTCTGTATCTTTTTATTTTTTTCATTTCTGATTAAGAACACCTTTGCTTATCTGGAATCGTGGTGGGTTGCCCGGGTGGAGCAGGGATTTATCAAAGATCTGCGCGATCAGACCTATGAGCATATTCTCTGGCAGCCGCTCAGTTTTTTCAGCAAGTATCAAACCGGAAACCTGATGTCACGAATCACCAATGACATCAATGTTTTGAATGAATCTCTGAAGAACAACTTTACCAAGATTATCCGCGATCCCTTTATGATCATCATTTTTGTGACCCTTCTGGTCAGTATCAGCTGGCAATTGAGTTTGATCGCTTCTATTGTTTTCCCTTTGACGGGAATTCTGATCACCAAAATCGGACAAAGTCTGAAAAGAAAAAGCCGTCGCGTACAGGAACGCCTGGCCGATGTCACTACCGTTTTGCAGGAGACTTTTTCCGGGGTTAAAGTGGTTAAAGCATTCTCGATGGAAAAGTATGAAAGCGACAAATTTAATCATAAAACCTTCGAACATTTCCGTGCGGTAGTCAGACAGGTCCGGCTGAATCGCCTTTCCGGACCGCTCTCCGAAACCATGGGAATCGGCATTATGGTCTGTGTATTATGGTATGGTGGTCAGCTGGTGCTTTCCGGTGAGTTACTCAACTCCGAAGATTTTATACGTTTTATAGTCGTTTTATTTTCTTTGATGGATCCGATCAAAAAATTGGGACAATTTAACAATGATATACAGATTTCACTGGCTTCCGGTCGCCGCGTCTTTAAGATCCTGGATACTCCGGCAGAAATTACCGATCACCCCGGAGCTTTGACAAAAACCGAGTTTAAAACGAGCATTCGCTTTGAGAATGTGACGTTTCGTTACTCACCAAAAGGGGCTCTGGTACTCAATGACATTAATCTGGAAGTGGAAAAAAACAGGAAATTCGCTATTGTCGGTGGAAGTGGTGCCGGTAAAACGACTCTGGTCAATCTGCTGCCCCGTTTTTATGAAGTAGAAAGTGGATCAATAAAAATTGATGATCTGGATATTCGTGATATGACCATGGATAGTCTGCGCCGTCTGATGGGTATCGTCACTCAGGATGTGATCTTATTCAATGACACGGTGGCCAATAATATTGCCTACGGCCTGCCCGATTATTCAAAAGATGAAATCATCCGGGCATCTCATTTGGCCAATGCCCATGAATTTATCCAAGATATGTCCGAAGGTTTTGACACGATGATCGGAGAGAGAGGTATCCGTCTTTCCGGGGGGCAGAGACAGCGTATCTCAATCGCTAGGGCTATTTTGAAAAATCCTCCGATCCTGATCTTTGACGAAGCGACGTCCTCCCTCGATTCCGAATCCGAAAGACTCATTCAGGAAGCGATCGAGAATCTATTGAAAGACCGCACCGTTTTTCTGATCGCCCACCGTTTATCCACGATCATGAATTCTGACACCATCCTCGTATTAGAGAACGGGCAGATTTTAGACGAAGGCTCCCACGACGAGCTCCTCAAACGATGTCAGAGATATAAATATTTATATGAACTGCAGTTTGCGGTGTGATTATATTTGATCCTTCCCGACCTAAAGGTCACCCCTCCCTGTCTGGCAAAGCCTGACAGGGAGGGGCGTCGAGCGTAGCGAGACGGGGTGGGTCAAAGTCGATTCATCAGATTATCTCAATCCCCAGCGGGCAATGATCAGAACCCAAAATCTCCGGTAAAATAAAAGCATCTTTTACCCGCGGCATAAAACTTTCATTGACAAAGAAATAATCGATCCGCCAGCCGATATTTCTATTCCGGGCATCGAGCCGATACGTCCACCAGGTATACTGACCCGCTTCCTGGTTAAACTGCCGTAAAGTATCCACATATCCATGGGCGATAAATTTGTCGATCCAGGCCCGCTCTTCCGGTAAAAATCCTGTGGTCTTCTGATTGGCCTTCGGATAACGCAAATCGATCTCTTTGTGTGCCGTATTATAGTCACCACAAATGATCAGATTTTTTCCCTGTGCCTTAAGTTTTTCACAGCGATCAAGGACGGCATCGCTAAATGCCAGTTTATATCCTACCCGGCTGAGATCACGCTTGCCATTAGGAAAATAAATATTAAACAGAATAAACTCCTCATATTCTGTCTCAATCACCCGTCCCTCACCATCATATTCTTCCAGTCCTAATCCATATTTTACCGCAAGCGGTTCCGCTTTGGAATAGGTGACCACACCGCTATATCCCTTTTTTTCTGCCGAATTCCAGAAAGCCATATAACCGTCAGGTTGGGCCAGGTGGTTATCCAGTTGTTCCCGCTGGGCCTTGGTTTCCTGCAGACAAAGAATATCCGGTGAGGTTTCACCCAACCAGTCGGTAAGACCCTTTTGAGCTGCTGCCCGGATGCCGTTCACATTCCAGCTGTAAATTTTCAATTCTACCCCCATATTTTATACCGCGGAGCCACAGAGAAACTATGAGACTTTGCTTCTCCGTCTTAAGCCTGGCCGTTCTGTCGAAGAATTAAATTTTGATAAGAATTTGCTATGAGATTATCTTCTGTAATCCCAAATGTTTCCATCAACTGATAGACTTTCATTTTTTCTGCCGTCCGGTCATGGTACTCCTCATTTAAAACCGCTTCAAATTCAAGGAAGGTACCAAGATCCTTCACCCGGTCAAGGTGGATACGGACATTTTCATAAATATAGATCTCCCGTTCTTTTTCAACGATAGTATGTATCCCTAACATCTGACTCAAAAGATTTTTTACTCCCAGTGCATTCTCTACTGCTAAGGTTTCATAGATAGAACACTTTGGACCACCCCAATCATTCCGCAGATAAAGAATTAGATAGGGTCCGGAAAGAGAAGACTCCCGTAATTTCATCCGGCCATTGTTGGTTTTAAAATAGGTGTCTACCTGATGATCACTCCCAAGAAATTTATGCTTCATTTTCAATACCCGGTTGCGAATGCTATCAAGGCCACCGACCCGTGCTTTTATTTCAATATTTTCCATCATACGACCTGTTTTCTCGACTAACTTGATCATAAATATTTACCACCGAGCGCACGAAGAACACGACGTTTTAATGTCAAATCAAATCTCCCCGATAAAATATATCGTCCTCCCGCCCGTTGGGAAATTCCAAGTTCCCAATTCCTATTTCCAAATTTTTTATTTATCCGGTCTCCTGCCTCCGGTTTCCGTTCTCCGGTTTATTTCAAAAGAACCATTTTCCGGATATCAAGATCCTTATTTGTTTTCATGACACAATAATAAGCGCCTGTGGCAACAGAAATTCCCGACCAGTCGATCGTGTAGATGCCGATATTCTTTTCATCATCGACTAATGATGCCACTTTTTCACCTAATAAATTATAAATGGTTATCGATATCTTCTCCCGTCTGCTCAGCTGATAGGAAATCGTAACTCTTTCATTAAAGGGATTTGGATATACACGCACCAACCGGGATCGTTTGGGTATCAGATAGAGGGGACTGTTATTGGTGTTTAATATTTTTTTATCGGGATCGATGACTATTCCTGCCACCGGCTCCGCAAAGGAAATGCGCTGGCAGACAAAACTTTCAGTAACCGGTATTTCCAGCAATGTGTCTGTGGATGCGCCTTTAATCAATACGTCAAGATCAAAGCAGTAAACAGGTTCTTCTTGATCCTGTTGCAGTGACAGCTCAACCGTCCCGTTGATCTGATTCCAGGTTCCAATGATTACCGGAAGACCTCCATATTCCAGCCATTGATTAAAAAAATCCGATAAAGAATACCCGGATATTAGCTCTGCCGTATGGATAAAATCAGCTGTAGTTACATTTTTATACCGGAAGTCCTCATAATACCGGTGGCAAATTTTCCTGAACGTTTCATCTCCTATTTTCGCGCGTAGCATATGCAATACCCAGGCCCCTTTATAATATACGGCATTTCCGAATAGATATCGGAGAGGCGGATCATATATCGGGTAGAGTAGTGAACCGTCTGTTGTTATACGGTTACGAAAATTATCCATTTTAGTCATTAATGATTCTTTACCGTCTTTGAATTCCGTAAACAGGGCATCGAAATAACTGGCAAAACCCTCATTGAGCCAGATATCTTTAAAGAAAGACGGTGTTAGAGCATCCCCCCACCACTGATGCGCCAATTCATGAGCGATCACCCCCTGATTATCCATAACAAAATCACCCATTGTCGTCGCCGTTTGATTTTCCATTGCCGCTGCTTCCCTCATCGGGACCTCCACCATCGAATATTTCTCGGAAATAAAAGGATATTCACCGATATAATCACTATAAAAATCCATCATTTCTGCTGTTGACTCCAGGGCGGATTCTCCCCTTTCAACATCCTCAGGGTATACATAGTATTGCAGGAGTAAATCAACGGTGTTCCATGGGAAAATTTTGTCTACTACCGTAAAGTGACCGACCGCTAATGATACCAGATAGGTGGCAATCGGATAATCTTCTTTCCAGGAGAACAGCGTATATCCGGGTCCGCTAAAACTCTGACCGATCAACTTACCATTACTCAATACAATCAATGGTCCGGGAACGGTTATTTTCATCTCCAGTTTTGCCTTGTCCGAGGGATCATCTTTGCAAGGGAACCAGAAGTGGGCATCATAGGGCTCATTGTGCGTATAAATTACGGGATCCCCCTGTCCGTTACTTCTGAAGTACAGTCCTTTTTGCGGCTTTCCCTGGTAATAAATTTGCACAAAGTGGGTATCACCGGCCATGATGGATATAGGGACCGGGATCTGCAATGTTTCATTCTGTATTCTTGCCGATACGACACGATTTTCCCAAAATACCGAATCAATGGGCAAGCCGGCAAAATCAAACACCAGTTTATCATCGATATCTTCTACGGCGACAAAATCTATGGTGACCCGGGCATTGATTATTTGCTCATCCGGCAGGAGAGAGATGTTGATATCATATTTTAATACATCATATTCCGGATGTGAATCGACCCGCAGATTATTTTGGATTTGTTTATTTTCATCATTCGCTGAAAATAAAAATTTTTTAAAATGCCGGTTATCAAGCGGCATGTCCTGCGCTGCTGAAAAACCGGTAATGAGAAGTAAAATAAATGATTTAACTAAGATTTTCATAAAACGATTGATTTATAAATATGGATGCCTTTATAGTTTATAACATAAATATTATGTTCTTTAGATAAGTGTAAGTTTCCCTTTTATACCATTTGAATAAATTAGATTATTAACCTCGTAGAGGTTTCATTATTGTAGAAAATAAAGCGTAACCCAAAAATATATAATCCTCGTAGAGGATTTATAATTGAGGATATTATAGAACCGTCAACATGTTTTGAGGAATTTAATCAAAATATTCAATTAAATATTTTTCACTAAATCTACAAATACCACCAATAATGCATCCTCTACGAGGATGTGGTATTGGTTTATACATATTTTATTACAATAATTTATCCTCTACGAGGATACGATTATTGGATTAGGCGTTTTTTTTATTAGCAACAGATTAAATCACGATAAGTCAGAAGTTCTGGATTTATCTGATATTATTATTCTACATAAAAAAGGTGAACAAGATATTAAAAAAAAATTTTTATCCTGCCATCCTGTCCGTTTTTTGGATCCCGACTTTGTCGGGATTATCTTGTCTAAAAAATTCCTCCATCGGGAGTGATTGATTTATTTCTTTTTTATAGCCATGGGCTCGTCTATGCTATTATACCAAAAAACTTTGTTTTTTTAGCAAAATTTGTACAAAGCGGAATAATTAATTTCTCACAGCGCCGCAGCGATATTAATAGAACACGGATGACGCAGATTATCCGCCACAGCGGATCCTCCTATCCCGTGAAACGGGATATACAACATGGCGGAAACTGATTTGCACGGATTAAAAAATAAAATAATAATAATTTTTAAATAAAATCCGTGGAATCCGTGGACTATTTTTTTTTGTTTGCAGCATCGCTGCGCTATGAATAGATCAGGCTAATTAGCTGATTTCTTCAATGATCTGACTTTCCTTCCAGGCCCCGGCATTCATACAGGATCCATTTCGGTGTTCTTTCAACCCAATGGTTGATGTTAATATAATTAGCCGCTTGCGGAAGTGTCTGAAACACATTAATACACCCGAGCGTTTTCATTATAGGATCAAGCGCCGGTTTTTCTGTTGTAAATAAGTGTATTTTCTCCGTTTGCCGGGTATAATTGACAAGCGCTTTTGTATTTTTAAACTTTATCAACTTCATATTCTTCTTTCGATAAAAATTCACCGGGACTGCTCTTGCATGAAAGGGACTTTTATTAACATATAATAATTCCGTTTCTTCGGGATCATAATGATTATAAATGTATTGGTACAGATAGATATGCATGTCTGCCGGTTTGAAGCAAACGATCATTAATAAAACGGTATTAATAGTTAAAAAGGTATACACAATGAGCTTTTTATAATTCTTCACCCATGTCTTGACCCGATAAAATCTTACATCCTCTTTTATTACTTGAAATGAAAGAACCAGTATAAAGGGTAAAATATTAACCAGGGGAAATAAAAAACGTAATTCTTTATGACCAATAAGTAAATGGATGGCAAGATAGGGTACGGTAATCCAGGTTAATACATGTTTGGGATAATAAAACCAAATGAGCAGGGTACTGATAAGGATGACAATGCTGAAAGGAGGAATTCCTTTAACAATGATTTCCACCAGGTAATACCACCACGGTTCAACTCCAAAATCTGCCGTCCGGTTCTCGATGATATTAGCTGTTAGATAATTCCAGGCGGTAAACGTCCATTCCCCATAAAACCAGTAATCAATGATCACACCCATCAGTACCGGGATAAGCATGCCCAGGATTAACAAAAGCAGGCGGGAATGTTTTTCTTTTTTGATAAAGAAAAGCCATAGGAATAACCCGGCGATCATCAGGCCCATCTGGAATCTTAACACAAAAGATAAACCCAGGATCATGCCAATCAGCAGATCTTTTACATATATTTTTTTAAATAATTGATATCCCGGGTTTTTAATATACAGTAGAGCAAAACCAATCCAGAATACAAAACCGGCCCAGTTTTCTGAGGAAAACCGGACATGTAAATAAGGCATAAACCAGATCAATACTGAAAAAAACACAAACCATCGTTTAAGAAAGGCATCTCTGATTTTTTCATCAAATGTTAAAAACAGTAAATACATACACCACAACGATAATAATGCCGAGATGATTCGCAAATTCATGGCCTGATAAAATGGATTATCCAGGGAAAATGTTTGCATGATTTTTATCAGGAGATAGGCTACCGTGGGTTGTAATGCTGGTCGTAACCGGGCTTGATATTCCCAGGGCAAGTCGTCTGCCTGGGCCAGTTCCAGTTTCAGACTCGTAAATTCCAAAATTTGAAAATGCTCATCGACATGATAATATCCCACACTGAATACAGCCGCGATAAGGTGTATGATAATACCAATACCTATGATTTTTCTGTTCATGCCAATGGTTTTATTGATTATTAAATCCCGATCTGCTGCATCAGTTGGTCAAATCCCGCCAGGACCTTCTGCACTGATAAGTTTTTCAATGTAAAGGGATCATCGGATAGAACAATTTTATTAACAACACCTACCGGATCCCAGATTTTAATGTTTTCTCCGATCATCAATGCCAACACCGGTGTACCAGTTGCGGAAGCGGCATGCATGATAGAGGTATCCGGTGTAACCAGCACGGTAACAAGCTGCAGGAATTCAATGATTACCCTGAAATCGGATTGGGCCGGGATCGCCCTGACTCGCGGATTATTGACAAGACGTATTAACTCAGTGGCCTCATGCGGCTTTGCCGGATCAGTAAAAACAACCCATGCCTCTATCTTATCCTGATATTTATTGATAGCCTCTTTCAAAAAGTGCACGTTCTTCTCCAATGGCCACTCACGCCTCACCAATCCTGCAGAAAGATTGATCGCTGTCACCTTTGCTGTATCCCCGTCGATTTTTAAATCCGTCAGGACTTTCCGGTAAATCTGCCCGGCGCTGTGTTTAACCGCAGTATCAAAATCGACCCAGGGAATATCCGTATGTCTGATTTGATCCTGTATGATTTCAGCACATAGCAAAAACTTACGCCTCAACATGTGGATTTCGCTTTTAGGAGGTAACTCAACGATGTGATTATAAAAATATGAGAATTGTTCCTGATCAGCGGCTAAACGGACGGCGTGCGGTCCACCCAAACGGGCCACAAGGCCAAAAGTAAACGAAGCACGGGTGACCAGGTTTATGATCAGATCATATTTTTTTTTTCGGATCCGCCATATCAGCGTTAACAGACACAAAGGATTTTTTTGATAGATATGCAGATGATCGGCCAGGGTTGTCCCTTTCAGCAAAATATAATTTTTTTGACTGCAGAGGACATCGATCTCTGCGTTGGGCAAAACAGAACGCGTTGTTTTGAACACGGGAATTGAGAGGATCATATCTCCTAAAACATCGAAACGCAGAAAAAGAATGCGATGGAAAGGTGGCTGGAGAGTTTGTGACGGTTGTTCCAGAATTTTCCGTAGAAAAGCCGCAGTCATATCCTTAATAAAATGTTCTATTCGTTTACCAAAAGTCATAATAACAAGACTGATTATATCCTTAACGATGCAGAAATTGTAAAGATTGTTTTCCGATATTTATTTTTTATCGTTTTCAAAATTTAATTCAATTTGTTTTTAAATGTAAATTAATTTATTTTAAGAATATTTTTGCCCGAATTATTAACCTGAACTATTTATAACGCGGCCCAGGGCTGCAAACAAATAATTCATAAGTGACCATCACCCATCCCCTCTCTGTCCGGCTTTGCCGGATAGGGAGGGGTGTCGAGCGTAGCGAGACGGGGTGGGTTTTCATCAATAAAAAACATCTTTTAGGAGAATAATCATGGCCGATAGTGGTGATAGTTTTTTCAAAGGGTTTATTTTGGGCGGCATTTTCGGTGCCGTTTTAGGTGTTCTTCTTGCCCCTAAAAGCGGACGCGAAATGCGTGAAGAATTAGGTGAAGAGGCGGAAAAAATTTACGCGCATGGCAAAACTGATTTTGAACATGCCCGTAAAGCGGCAATGAAATCTTTTGAAGAAGGCCGGGATAAAATAATTGAGAAACTGACCAAAGAAAAGGATGATGCCGACGAAAATGAGGAAGAAAAGCCGAAAAGGAAGACCCGGACCCCTACCCCTAAATCAAAAAGTGAATAATTAATGACAAGACCTTAAGGAGTCGTCTATGGTATGGGAAGTTGCTCTCGTTATTTTTTTGCTGGTTTTTACTGTTTTGATAATTTTGCTGATTCCTACAGTCGTCAGTCTTTTTAAAACACTTACAAAGTTATCGAAAACATTGGATGAGGTTAACCGGGGATTACCACAGATTCTCGAAAATATCGATGAAATAACTGACCATACCTCAAGGGCCACCAAAAAAGTAAATCATGTGGTCGGTGATATTGTAGAATTTGAACAAAGAATTTCTGAAGAAATCAGAGAACCTGCATTGGAAGCGTTCGCCACTCTGGCCGGATTATTCAGAGGTTTGCAGACTTTTTTAACGTATTTTATCCGTAAGAAAAAGTAACGATCACCCTTTGTCATCTTCTTTTCGGGGACCCGTAGTTTCGAAAAGCTACCCCGCGCAGCTCTTGCTCCGCCAGGTGGTTTATTTGACACTACCGTTTAAATATTTGGGAGTAAAAATGGAAAATGTATTCGGAAAATATATCTGGCATAATGGTGAATATATAAATTGGGAAGATGCAAAAATTCACATTATGTCACACGTAATCCATTACGGATCATCTGTTTTCGAGGGTATCCGGGTTTACGATACGCATCTCGGACCAGCCGTTTACCGCTTGAATGATCATATTCAGCGATTATACGAATCGGCCAAAATATACCGGATGGATGTATCCTGGACCGTAAAGGAAATTAACAAAGCTTGTGTGGACACGGTCAGAAAAAATGGACTCGGTGCCTGTTATATTCGTCCTGTTGTATTTAGAGGCTTCGGTTCTTTCGGCGTTAATCCGTTTAAAAATCCGCTTGAAACCTATATTGCCGTCTGGGAATGGGGAGCCTATCTTGGCAGTGACGCCCTGGAGAACGGTGTGGATGTCTGTTTTTCATCATGGAGCAGATTTTCACCGAATACATTACCGGCAATGGCTAAATGTGCGGCAAATTATATGAACTCACAATTAATCAAGATGGAAGCTATCGTCGATGGTTACAGCGAGGGAATCGCACTTGATCATACCGGATGTGTTTCTGAAGGCAGTGGAGAAAATATTTTTGTTATCAGAAATGGGACTGTTTTAACCCCACCGTTAAGTGCTTCTGTGTTGCCTGGAATAACCCGTAACACCGTGATTCATATATTAAATGAATTAAATTATGAAGTCAAAGAGGTACAGATTCCGAGAGAGCTCCTTTATATTGCCGACGAAGTATTTTTTACCGGTACAGCGGCAGAAATTACCCCTATTCGAAGCATTGATAAGATAAAAATCGGAAATGGCAAGCGGGGCGAGATCACAGAAAAACTACAAAACGAATTCTTTAATATCTTTAATGGAAAAAGAAAAGTACCGCCAGACTGGCTCACACCAATTGCTTAGCCTGATTCATTTATTTACCACGAAAAATACGAAGGTTGAATCATAACATTATTTAGATTAAAATTACTGATGAGAGGATTTACTCATTAGAGTAATCGATGAATTTAATAGAATCATTAGATTGCTTCGTCCCGCCGGTCGGCGGGCAGGCTACTCATTCTTCGTGACTCGCAATGACGATAATGTGGCCGTCATTGCGAGCGTTAGCGAAGCAATCTAAAATTCCCCACTAATACCCAAACCAGGCCTATCATTTAAGATCAATTTCCCATTGTCAACTTCCACTCCACAAAAAGGATCTTCGCGCAACAGAAGATTTCCGTCAAGGTCAGCCCAGTCCACAAGGGGCGACAAATGTGCCGCAGCCGCAATGGCAATTGAACTTTCAATCATACAACCGAGCATGATCTTCAAATTTAATGACTTTGCCAGGTTTATCATTCGCATCGCTTCCTGCACACCACCGGCTTTCATAAGTTTGATATTAATCCCATCATAGGCTTCTGCCAGTTTTGGTATATCGGCAGAGGTTTTTACTGCTTCATCGGCTATGATGGGAATGTCAATACGATCCCGCAACCACTGGGTTTCTTTAAGCATCTCTGACGGCATCGGCTGCTCAATAAATTCAATTCCCATTTCCTGCAGCCATTTTATTTTTTCCAGGGCCAGCTCTTTTGATTTCCATCCTTCATTGGCATCAACACGGATCGGTTTATCGGTAACACTCCGAACGGTTTCAATTATTTCTTCATCATTATCCTTACCTACTTTTATTTTCAAAAGGGGGTATTTTTCTGCCGCTTTGACTTTTCTCTTAATAACTTCCGGTGTATCCATACCAATGGAATAAGACGTTAAGGGTGTTTTCGATTTATCAAGTCCCCATAACCGGAAAAGTGGGATATTTAATTTTTTCCCGATCCAATCCATGATGGCAATATCCAGGGCACAGCAGGCACAATTTTGATCTCTTATGGCAGCAAAGATATCATCTTTCAGATCCACATAATGCCAGAGATCGTGTTTTTCAACCAGGTTTTTTACATCTTTTATGCGATCCAGGGTTTTATGGTGATCTTCTCCATAGCGAACGTTTGGCGCCGCTTCTCCGTAGCCTGCGACACCATCTTTTTCGATTTTTACAAAAACATTATCTTTATAATCACTAGAATTACGTGCAATTGTCCAGGTATCTTCAAGGAAGAGGCGTCTTGTTTTCACCTCGATCATGTTTCCTCCACTGCTTAGTTTATTTACTTCTGAAGACTTTGATAATAAATTTGCCGGCAGCTGGTTCATAATTGCCAGTCCAAATAAAGATTTTCCAGAAAGTTCCAAAAAATCTTTACGTTTCATTCACAACCTCAATTTTTAATAAATCTTTGTATCTGTTGAAGAATTTAATTAAACCCTCAAAATTTAACAAAGCATTTCCTTCTCCCACCCATTATTTTGATTTCTATTAAAGAATTCTTGCATTTTCATTACGTTTCATGAATAAAATTCCCCCTCTCTTTTCAAGAGAGGGGGTCAGGGGGAGAGTTTATATCCAAGTAGAAGATACAAAAAGTGTAAACTATGTCCCCGGATCCTTTTATCCATCTCTCTGGTCAAAACAACAATGGAGGGGTAGTTATTATTTTTTGATTATCCCTACTTATTAAGTATTTTATATCATTAGTGTCCGGTTAAATAAAGTTTATTCTTTTTATATTTAAAAAACTCATCCCCCAGCCCCTTCTCTTGAGAAGAGAAGGGGAGCAGAATCCGATTAATATTTACTGCAAATACTATTCTTTTCTTTATTGCATTTAGAAGAAATCTTGCATTTTCATTACGTTTCATGAATAAAATTCCCCCTCTCTTTTCAAAAGAGGGGGATAGGGGGAGAGTTTTTGTCCAAGTAAAAAGGAAATATAGTGTTACCTATGTCTCCAGTCTATACTAAAGAAAGGTCGAACCGGTAGGCGGATCTGCCCTTTGGCGGAAATTTAGAGCGAGTTCTTTTAATTAAATCTTTATGTTTCTTAAATCTATAAACCATTTGAAATTATGGTAAAAATTTTCAATGATTTACCTTCTAACCAGACACTTATGATGTTTTATTGATAAATTATCAATATGTACTATTTTAAAAAAGTTTTGGATAATGAATATTGACTTTATAGCTCTTTTTCTGATAGGATTTCTCGGCGGATTCAGCCATTGCATCGGAATGTGTGGTGGTATTGTACTTACCTATACCTTAAAAGTCGGGGAAAATGATCCGATCTTTAAACCCTCAAAATGGCAGACGATCAAACCACATGTTTTCTATAATGGCGGGAGGATACTGACCTATACCTTTTTGGGTGAAATTTTTGGCCTGATTGGCAGTACCCTGGGTATAATCTTTGCCATTCGGGATTTTCAAGGTTCTTTACAGCTATTCGCGGGTGTTATCATGCTCTTTATGGGTATCGAACTGGCCGGCTGGATTCCTTCTCTGACCCCGGATTCTTTTCCCGGTGTCAATATTTTTAAACGTATGATCACCTCTTTATTTAACCGTGTCAATCGAAGAAATATTTTTGGCCTGGGTCTGATTTTAGGATTTTTACCCTGCGGTTTGGTATATGCAGCCGGTGCCAAAGCAGCTGCCACCCAGAGCTTTGTCGGTGGAATGCTGACCATGCTTGTCTTCGGTCTGGGCACCCTCCCAGCTATGTTGATTACCGGTTTATCCGCACATCTGATATCTGCTAAGATACGGCATCGCCTATACCGGCTGGCTGCCGTTATGGTCATGATCCTGGCATTGGTGACGATCTTACGCGGTATTGATGCCCTTGGCTGGATGAGATTCTATTGGCTTTTCTAAACGGCTTTTTCTAAATTTTATGTATTATCAGATTACCCTGAAGATAAAAACTAATCAAAATTAGTAACTAGCAGGGTAAATTTTTGACCACAAAGATTACGCAAAGATCCTAGGGCTCACCCTTGGGTGAGCGACGGCCTGTGGCCGTTCAAATTAGAACATATAAAAAGCTTTTACCACGAAGTCCACGAAGGTCACAAAGATATTATATTGACTATTTTTTTATCAAAATCGAAGTTAACACAAAAATTATATTAATAATTAAAAACTTCGTGTGCTTCGTGTTCTTCGAAGTTGATATTAAGATCAACACGGTATGCGACTCCAAAAATGCAAGAAAAATTTATAAATTGATCAAAACCGATGAATACTGTTCAGAAATCGAAAATCAAGGCAAAAGATGCCCGAATTGAATGCTATCACTGTGGCGATTCATGCCCCAATACCAATATCCAAATTGGTGAAAAGGTGTTTTGCTGTAATGGCTGTCGATTGGTGTATGAATTATTAGAAGAGAAGGATCTCTGTGCTTATTATTCGCTGGCCCGGGCCCCGGGAACCACACCACTGGAATCAGGTATTTCTTCTAAGTATAGTTATTTGGATGATAATACTGTTAAACGTCAATTACTGAATTTTAGCGACGGCAATATCAACAAAGTCTCCTTCAAGATTCCCATGATCCACTGCAGTTCTTGTATTTGGTTGCTGGAAAATCTCTACCGGGTTGATCCTGGTATTATTGAATCAAAAGTAAATTTTTTACGAAAAGAATTATCTCTCGCTTTTCTTGAGACCAAAACCTCGCTGCGAAAAATCGTTGAAGTTCTCTCTTCCCTCGGATATGAACCGGAGATTAATTTAGCCTCTATCCGGAAACAGTTGCAAAAAAGCACGGATAAAGAACTTTATCTGCAGATCGGAGTCGCCGGTTTTGCTTTCGGCAATATTATGCTCCTGAGTTTCCCTGAATATCTGGCGGTCAATGAAACTCTTGATCTGGAATTCCGGTCTTTCTTTGGTTATTTAAGTATTTTTCTTGCCCTACCTGTTTTATTCTATAGCAGTATGGGCTACTTCAAATCAGCCCTTACATCCCTAAAACAAGCATCTGTCAATATGGACGTCCCAATTTCCCTTGGGATTATTACTCTGTTTAGCCGCAGTATCTGGCATATTGTTGCCGGCGAGGGAGGTGGTTATCTGGATTCTTTTGCTGGTTTGGTATTTCTACTTTTAGTCGGAAAACTCTTTCAGAAAAAAACGTATGATGCTCTTTCTTTTGATCGTGATTATCGTTCTTATTTTCCCCTTTCTGTAACCCGGAAAGAAAAAAACAAAGAAGTTATTATTCCCCTGGCTAAACTTAAAATTGGTGACAGAATTATACTTGCCAATAAAGAATTAATTCCCGCTGATGGCGTCCTGATCAAGGGTCCCTCATTAGTCGATTACAGCTTTGTCACCGGTGAGTCTACACCGGTTGAGAAAATTTCCGGGGATATCATATATGCCGGAGGGATGCATATCGGCAGCCAGATTGAGATGGAGGTGATAAAAGATGTTTCCCAAAGTTACCTAACCCAACTTTGGAACGATGATGCATTCAACAAGCATACGAATGAAAGCAAAATTACCACCCTGGCCAATACCGTTAGCAGGTATTTTACTTTTATTGTTTTAAGTGTGGCCACCTTATCGGCCATGTATTGGCTGCCGGAAAATATATCGCTGGCACTTAATGCCTTTACTGCCGTACTTATTGTTGCCTGTCCCTGTGCTCTGGCTCTTTCAACACCTTTTACACTGGGTAATACCTTACGAATTTTCGGCAAAAATAATTTTTATCTTAAAAATGTATCCATAATTGAGATACTCGCCAAAGTACAAACGATTGTATTTGACAAAACCGGAACGTTGACCCATTCCGGTGGATCATCTGTCGCCTTCAACCCAACTAAAGATCGTCCTCACGGTCTGAATCCGGAGGAAATTCAATGGGTCCGGTCACTGGTAAAACAATCAACGCATCCCCTGAGCAGACGTCTCTATTCGGCTATAAAGGCTGATCAATTGCCGAGCATAACCGATTTCATGGAGTATCCGGGTCAGGGCCTGACCGGAAATATTTCCGGTAATAGGGTAAAACTAGGATCCGAACGGTTAATTCCAAATGCAATCTATCTTTCAAATCAATCCCTGGCAAGTATTGTTCATGTAGAGATCAACGGGAAATATCGGGGATATTTCAGTCTTCCTCTTAATTACCGGAAAGGGATCAGACGGATGATCGAGCGATTAGGCAATCGCTTCCGGGTTTATTTGCTTTCCGGTGACAACGATGGAGAAAAAGAAAATCTGGCCCGCGTATTTGGTAACGGTAAATACTTGTTCTTTAATCAGACTCCCTATGACAAATTGAATTTTATTAAGAATATTCAACAGAAATCCGGGAAAGTTCTGATGATCGGGGATGGGCTCAATGATGCAGGGGCCCTCATGCAAAGCGATGCCGGCATTTCGATTTCTGAGGATGTCAACACCTTTACACCGGCTTCCGATGGTATTTTGGATGCCAGTCAGTTCAAGCACTTACCCCAATTTCTGAGATTTTCAAAGATTAGTATTAGGATTATTTTTATTAGTTTTTTAATTTCATTTATATATAATATTGTTGGTTTATTTTTTGCTGTAAGGGGGACTCTTTCGCCTCTGATTGCAGCCGTTCTGATGCCCGCCAGTTCACTCACGGTTATTTTATTTACTATCGGTGCCACTGCTTTTATCGGGAAAAAATTGGGTTTTCGATTATGAGTGCTATGTTTTTACTGATATTAGCCAGTTTACTGGTGGCCATAGGATTTCTAATTGCCTTTTTATGGGCGGTTAAAAGCGGACAGTTTGAAGATAAATATACACCAAAAGTCAGAATCCTCTTCGAGGATAAAAAGAGTGATTCCGGAAATACGGGGAATCATAGTAAAAGTAAGGAGAGCTAGTTTATGGCTGGGTTTGAGACATTTAGTTATGACAACAGGATAGTACGGAACTTTGCATTTGCTACGATACTGTGGGGTTCCGTCGGCATGCTTGTCGGCCTTATCATTGCTTTCCAGATGTTCTTGCCTGCATGGAATCTCGGTATTCCCTTCACCACGTTCAGCCGAATCCGGCCCTTACATACCAATGCAGTTATTTTTGCTTTTGTTGGAAACGGCATATTCATGGGTATCTATTATTCTTTGCAGCGTTTGTGCAAATCAAGGATGTACAATGATTTCCTGAGTAAATTTCACTTCTGGGGCTGGCAGCTGATCATTTTATCGGCCGCCATCACCTTACCCCTCGGTATTACCGCCAGCAAGGAATATGCGGAACTGGAATGGCCGATCGATGTTGCTATCGCTGTTATTTGGCTGGCTTTTGGTATCAATATGATCGGTACGATTATAAAACGCCGAGAAAGACATATGTATGTGGCCATCTGGTTTTATCTTGCCACTTTCTTTACAATAACAATTCTGCATGTGGTGAATTCAATTGAAATTCCGGTGACCTTTCTTAAGAGTTATCCGGTTTATGCCGGCGTGCAGGACGCCCTTGTTCAATGGTGGTATGGTCATAATGCCGTTGCTTTTTTTCTTACCACACCTTATTTGGGTTTGATGTATTATTTTCTTCCAAAAGCGGCTAACCGGCCGATTTATTCTTATCGTTTGTCAATTGTCCATTTCTGGTCCTTAATTTTTATCTATATCTGGGCCGGACCACATCATTTACTCTATACCGCTCTCCCCGACTGGGCACAATCCTTAGGCACGGTATTTTCTATCATGCTAATCGCTCCGTCCTGGGGGGGGATGTTGAATGGTTTGCTTACGCTTCGTGGGGCCTGGGATCGCGTGCGCGAAGATCCCATACTCAAATTTATGGTCGTTGCAGTTACCGCCTACGGCATGGCCACCTTTGAAGGTCCTATGCTGGCAATAAAAAGCATTAATGCGCTCTCGCATTATACCGATTGGACAATCGCCCATGTACATGTCGGTACCCTGGGTTGGAATGGCTTACTTACCTTTGGCATTCTTTACTGGCTGATTCCACGTCTTTACAATACGAAACTTTTCTCTATAAAACTGGCAAATTTTCACTTCTGGATAGCCACCCTGGGGATGATCTTCTACGTCATACCTTTGTATTGGGCCGGTATTACCCAGGGTTTGATGTGGAAAGAATTTACTGCCGAGGGTTATCTGCAATATCCACTTTTTCTCGAAACCGTATTACAGATTGTTCCCATGTACATCCTGCGGGCCATAGGCGGTACACTTTATTATACCGGTGTTGTCTTTATGATAGTCAATCTGGCCAGAACAGTGAAAAGAGGCTCGATCGTCGCCGATGAAAAGGCAAAAGCCCTTCCCCTCCAAGTGCAGAAAATCCATGAAACCGGTAAGATATATGCCCACCGCTGGCTGGAAAGCCGGCCGATACAGTTTTCTATCGCCGCCATTATTGCCATATTAATCGGTGGCCTGGTTGAGGTAATTCCAACGTTTCTGGTTAAATCTAATATACCAACCATCATGAGTGTAAAACCATATACACCTCTTGAACTGGAAGGCCGGGATATTTATGTGCGGGAAGGTTGTTATAACTGTCACTCACAAATGATCCGTCCGTTCCGATCAGAAACGGAACGATACGGTGAATATTCAAAAGCCGGAGAATTCGTTTACGATCACCCTTTCCAATGGGGCTCAAAACGGACCGGTCCTGATCTGCACCGTGAGGGTGGCCGATATCCTGATGCCTGGCATTATAATCATATGCTAGAACCGGAACTCATGTCACCGGGTTCGATAATGCCGCCCTTTCCCTGGTTGATTACCAATCAACTAAATACGTCTTCCACAGAGCGGAAAATCCGTATCATGCAAAGTCTTGGTGTTCCTTATCCAACCGATTATGATAAAAAAGCGCTACCCGATCTTAAACATCAGGCAGAAGAGATCAAGGCAAGGCTGAAGGAAGCCGGTATTGAGACCAAATCAGATAAGGAAATCATTGCTCTGATTGCCTATCTGCAACGACTAGGAACAGACATTAAAGGGGATAATAAGAACTAAACCACCACGCCAGTAGGCGGGCACGCAGAGCCCACAGAGGATCACTCTGAGCCCGCCAGTGGGCGGATCCGCCTACTGGCGTGGTGGTTATTTTTTATAAAATTATTTATCTGATTAGGGAGAAAAATGTTTAAAGATATATTTAAATCAATGTCAGGTATTGAAGTCTATGGTATAATCTCCCTGATCTTATTCTTTCTAATATTCCTGGGTGTGATATATTGGAGTATTAAAGTTGATAAAAAGTATTTAAACAAAATGAAACAATTGCCGCTTGATTCATCCAATAGCAACGGAGATTTAAATCATGGTTGAGAAGAAAGAAAAAGATGTTTTGCTGGATCAAGACTATGATGGTATTAAGGAATTAGACAATGATTTGCCGCCCTGGTGGTTGTGGTTGTTCTACATTTCCATTATCTGGAGCATCTTTTATTTGATTTATTTTCACGTTTTGGGCACCGGTGACTCATCGGAAGTGGAATATTTGAAGGAAATGAATCCGCAACAGGAAGTAATAATTTCTGGCGCAAAATTTTCGATCGGCTATCAATCTCCTTTTTATACATCTGTTGAAGAGGTTACACCGCTGAGCCGTATTCAAACAGCCCTGGCGAAAGAAAAAGAAGCGGCAATTTTAGCTGCCCAAAAAGAGAAGGAGGGGGGCGGCTCTGCTATACAGGATCTGAATTTCAACGAAATTATGATTGCCGCGATGCGCGTTGCCAGTAGTGAAGATCTGGATAAACTGAAGACCAATTTCCCCGAAATCTGGGCCGAGTATCAGAAGGGGAAAAGCGTAGAAAAAGAAAAAATTATAGGGGTAAAAGAACCGGCAATAGTTATTCAACCATTAACGGATACCGGAAGTTTATCGGCCGGTGAAGCCATATACATCACCAATTGTATAACCTGTCACGGAAAACTTGGTGCAGGGGGTATCGGGCCGAACCTGACCGACGAATATTTTATCCACGGTCCCACACTAAGCAATATGATTACCACTATCCTAAATGGCGTCCCGGCCAAAGGTATGATCTCCTGGCGATCCATTCTGAAAGAGGAGCAGATTCTCCAGGTGGCCAGTTATATTTTGACCCTCCATGGTTCAAATCCTCCTAATGCCAAGGCTCCACAAGGTGAGAAAGCGGAAATATTTTCGAATTAATTATTTTTTTTCATGGATGATGTATGCCTGCCACACAAAAAGATACAGAAGCCTATCGTGATAAAGTATCGACCATCGACGAAAAAGGGAAAAGGATTTGGATTTATCCTAAGAAACCGAAAGGTTCGTTTACCCGTGCCCGGGAAATCGTGGCTATTTTTCTGCTTGCCTTTTTATTTATTGCTCCTTTTATCAAAGTAAAGGGGCATCCTTTTCTTTTATTCGATATTCTTAATCGCAAATTTGTATTATTCGGATTGGTTTTCTGGCCTCAGGATTTTTATCTCTTTGTACTGTCCACCATATCCCTGGTCGTTTTTATTGTCTTATTCACGGTCATTATGGGTCGTTTATGGTGTGGCTGGGCCTGTCCCCAGACCGTTTTTATGGAAATGGTCTTTCGAAAGATTGAATACTGGATTGAAGGGGATGCACGTAAACAAATTGCCCTGGCAAAAGCCCCATGGACTGGTAATAAAATATTTAAGAAAATCCTTAAACATGTGATCTTTTATTTAATTGCTTTTCTGATCGGTAATATATTTCTTGCCTATATCATCGGTTCTGATCAACTACTCAAAATCATTAACGATCCCCCTTCTGATCACTTTATTGGTCTATCCATCATGATCCTTTTCAGTGCTGTTTTTTACTGGGTGTTTGCCTTCTTCAGAGAACAGGTATGTACAATGGTTTGTCCCTACGGACGCTTGCAAGGGGTATTACTTGATCCTAATTCACTGGTGGTTGCTTATGATTTTAAACGTGGTGAACTGAGAGGAAAGTATAAAAAAAATCGGGACAGAAAAAAGAATGGTGATTGTATCGATTGCCGGCAATGTGTGGTAGTATGTCCGACCGGCATTGATATCCGGAACGGTACTCAGCTGGAATGTATCAATTGTACCGCCTGTATCGACACCTGTAATACGGTTATGAAAAAACTGGACTGGCCGACCGGATTGATTCGCTATGCGTCATACAATGGTATTCTCGAAGGGATAAAATTAAAATTTACACCACGGATCGCCGGTTACTCCGCTATTTTACTCGTGTTACTTCTTGTCACTAATATCTTTTTATTTAACCGCCCATCGGTCGAGATAACAATTTTGCGTACACCCGGATTATTATATAATGAAAATGAAAAAGGTGATATCCTGAATTTGTATAATTTAAAAGTTATTAATAAAACCTATGAGAAAAAATTCATTGAATTAAAGATTAAATCTCCAAAGGGGACAATCAGAATGGTGGGAGGAATTCTGTCTGTTCCTGAAGGTGGTCTTTCCGAATCTGCTTTTTTTGTGGAAATTCCTAAAAAAAATATCCGGTTTTCACGAATCCCGGTTTATATCGACGTATATTCCGGGCAGGAGATATTCGAGGAGGTCAGGACATCCTTTATCGGTCCCGATCCAAACCAAAAGAAAGACAGAAAATGAGAAAATCCAGTCTCTGGCCGCTGGCTATTGCTTCTGTTTACCTTTTATTCATACTGCTATTGGTGGCATTTGTCATTTTTTCACAATATCAGAACAATGATCTGGTGACGAAGGATTATTATACGCAGGAAATAATGTACCAAAATCAAATTGATCGCATCCAACGATCAAAGTCATTATCTGATCCGGTTATCTGGAAATATGACAGTGATGATAAATTACTTACGATAAATTTTCCGGCCAATCTGGAATATGGATTAATCAGTGGAAATGTTTTATTATTCCGCCCCTCCGATGCGCGGATGGACCGGCTGATCGCTATAAAACTGCTATCGGACGGTAGCCACACCGTTAGTACAAAACATTTGTCCCCGGGCTTATGGAAGTTAAAAATATTCTGGCAACTAAATCAAACCGATTATTATGAAGAAGGTACGGTGGTAATTAGATGAAATCAGATTCCGGAAAAAAGCACTTTAAAAAATGTCCCAATTGTAATCATTCCTGGCTGTCGCGCGATAAGTTTTTAAGCGACCCGGCTATAAAACTGGTTGGTTACCAGGCCCATTTTCAGGACCTCGATGGTGGTCTTTTTCTCTTTAATCATCTTTACTGTAAATCGACGATGTCTGTGCTCAGTGGAGAATTCAGAGATCTCTATAATGGCCCGGTTTATTCCAGGAATTTGATGGGCGATGAGAAATGCCCGGAATATTGTTTGTTTAAATTTAGACTGGAACCCTGCCCGGAAGAATGCGAGGGGGTATTTGTACGGGAAATCATTCAGATAGTTAAAGACTGGAAGAAAGATCCACCAGCAAATCGTTAAGTATTTCCAAAGATCGTTTGGCGTCCTTTTTCATTACATAGATATCCGCCAGGCCTTTCTGACCGATAAATAGTCCATCATAAGCCGTATCATACTTACTTCGAATTTCAATGGCAATATTTTCCTCTGCAAAGGTTTCTCGTATCAGCGGAATAAGTGTTTCATCTTTTTTCTCGAGTGTAAATATCTTTACCGTTTTTTCCATTGGTACCAATCTGCTTTTTAATTTGATCTATTCATACCACAGCCCACTGCTGCAAACATAAAAGAATTTGTCCACGGATTACACGGATTAGCACGGATTTCATCTAAAAATTATTATTATTTTAGTTTTAATCCGTGTAATCCGTGGATATAAGCTATTAGTCATAATAGCATAATATACAAAAATTTTATAATTCCTGGAATATTATTAATTTCACATTGTCTAACCGATAAACAAGGACCCATTGACCGATCCCATGGACGATTTGCAGATTATCCAGAAAATTCGCAAGGGCAACACATCCCTTTTTAAAGAGCTGATTAAGCGCTATGAGTCACTGGTAGCGGCGACGGTGATCGGTATGCTCGGCAAATGTTCCGAAGTCGATGACGTGGGTCAGGAAGTCTTTATCCGTTTTTACAAAGCATTAGATAAATTTCGCGGAGAGTCCACCGTTGGTACTTATCTTACCCGTATTGCGATCAATCTTTCGATCAACGAATTGAGACGCCGTCAGAGACGGCATCACTTTTATTCCTTCTCAGAGGAAGGATTAGATGATATCGCTAATCCGGGCAACGGTAAGGGAGAACAGGAAGATAAGGAATTTGTCCGGCGGGCCATTGAAAAACTGACCCCTAAATTCCGGTCGGTAATTGTCCTGCGCTTAATTGATGGATATTCGACGGAAGAAACAGCCAAGATCCTAAAATTACCCGTCGGTACCGTTTTATCCCGGTTGGCCCGGGGCCAGCAAAAATTAAAACAAATACTTTCACCTATCATGGAGGTGAACAATGGATGAAAAATTAAAAAAGTTACTTTACCGCTCTTTCGACACTGATCTTAGTCCGGAAGAAAAAAAACAGCTCGATATAGCACTGAGACAATCATCAGACTTAAAAATTGAAAAAGATAGAATCTCTGCCCTTCGTGACAATATTGCTTCCGGAAAAAAACAGTCCTTCGAACCGTTTTTCGCCGATCGGGTCATGGGAAGAGTTTATGATATTGATAAAGAAAACGAAGAAGATCTTTTCTTTGAAAGGTTATTTGCTTTATTCAGACCGGTTGCTATTGCCGCCACTGTTTTAATTGTCATTGCCATTGGCTACAATATCGGTTCGAGCGGACAAATCTCTCTCGAAGGCGCACTGGCTGTCCCGGAGGTAACCCTGGATGAAGTTTATGATCCGACACTAACACTTGCAATGGAGGAATAAAAATGAATACAAAAACAAAATCAATCCTTGTCATTATCGGTGCCCTTTTAATAGGAATAATTATTGGTGCCATGGGCAGCACGATGGTAAGACGTAATTTATTTGAAGACCGGATTGCCCGGTTTAGAACACCGGAAGGCTTTACACAACGCCTGATTGAGGTGATTCAGCCGGATCCGGAACAGAGAGAAGCCATAAATGACATTCTGATAAAAAACCACCAGAAAATGCTTGAATTTGGAAAAGAGGGCATGGAGCGGATAAAAAACCATGCCGATTCCCTGCTTAAAGAGCTGGAACCGGTACTCAGGCCCGATCAGCTGGAACGTTTAAAAAAGAGATTAATGGAAAGACCGCCATTCCCCAGAAAGCCCAGAGAAAAATTTGACAGGCGAAGACCGAAAGATTGATTAAAAAATTGGGAATTGGGAACTGTAAGTAGGAAGTAAGACGTGGGAAGTAGGAAATAGGAAAAAAAATCCCAAGAACCAAATCCCAAATCCCAAATAATTCCCAATTCCAAATAACCAAAATTTTGAATCTTATCTGTTAAATTGACAGGTTTTGAATTTAAGTCATTTATATTTGATATTTGTTTCGCCTGCCGGCCTATGGAAGGGAATTGGATATTCGAATTTCGGATTTATTTGCTATTTGGTGCTTGTTATTTGGAATTTCCCGGTTCCCTTCTCTTACCTGCCCTTCTTTTCCTTTTATATCTTCAATGGAATAAAATCCCCGTCCGGTTGTCTAACCTTTTGAAAAACGCATCAGAGTTTTACAAAATGAAATATTAAAAAACCATTTTAAGATTGGAGGACAAAATGAAAAAATCATTAATTCTTTCAGGCTTGCTGTTTATCGCTCTTTTATTAACGATCACTTTCAATCCTGTTAATCTAATTGCTGCGGATCATTTAAAAAAAGGCCCGCGTTTTAATTACATGGATCAATTAACAGCAGAGCAGAGGGAAACCATTAAAAACACGGTCAGGGATCTCCATGACAGCGGGGAATCGCCGGAGATTATCCATGAAAAAGTCAAAGAAATGTTAAAAGAGTATGGCCTCGATGTACCGGATGACGCGACACTATTTCCCCCAATGCGGGAACACAGACCGGGCAGATTCATGGGAAGACATTTTAAGGATCTTAATGAGGAACAAAGATCCGCACTGAAAGAGAAAGTTGATCAATTACATGAACAAGGGGCTTCCCGTAAGGAAATACATGCAGAGGTTCAGAAAATGTTCAAAGAATTTGGGGTTGATGTGCCAAGTGATTCTCTTCAGCGGATGGGGAGAGGGGAAGGTTTCCCTCACGGATTCCCGGGAATCGACCTGAACGAAGAGCAACGGATGGCGATACGGGAAAAAGTTGAATCTATGAGGGAAAATAAGGCCGGCAGAGAAGAGATCCATGCGGCGGTCACGGAAATGCTCAAAGGCTATGGCATTGAAATTCCGGAAAAGCCGGGCAGACACGGGGAGAAATGGCCATTTTTAACCGATGAACAACGTCAGGCGGTACGCACAAGGATCGGGGAAATGCGGGCAAGTGGTGCTTCCCGTGAGGAAATCCACAAAGCCGTTAAAACAATGACCGATGAATTTGATATGAAGCATGAAGAGAAATAGAATCCTCGAGCCAACAATTGATCTTGATGAATTAGTATCATAGGCGGCGAATATGTATGTTTATTTTTTGCTTGTTTTTTAACATAACAGGATAACAGGATTTCATTACTGGCAATTGTATATGCTTAGAGACGTCCCGCCGGGACGTCTCTACATATGTAAGATAATCATCATTAATACAATTAATAAATTATTTTTATCTTGTTTATCCTGTTATCCAGTCTAAAATAAAAATGAATATAGGAGAAGTAAATATGGGTGCATTTAAAAAAAATATAATCTGGGTTTTGGTCATGTCAGCACTTGTCAGTTGCGGGGAAAAAATAGAAAGCACATGGAAAACGCAACCGGTAGTCATCGATGGAAACGGTAAAGACTGGGACGGCCTTCCCTTGCAATATCAGGAAGATATGAATCTGGTTTATGGTGTTGTAAATGATGATCGCTCCATCGACTTTATGGTTCGTTTCAATGATCAGAGACTGGCTCAAACGTTTGCCAGGCGCGGTTTTACGGTTTGGATTAATGTTGAGGATCAGGAAGAAAAAACCCTCGGTATCCACTACAAAGATGAAAATCTAAAAGATCTGGTCAGGTCCCGGAGGTTTAACGGAGAGTCGGATAAAGATCGTGGTGGAAATAGTCGCCCACGAGTCCCTGAACCAAAGGGGCAATTCACACTGGCAAAAAATGATTCTTTAACCGGTATTTCGATTAAAGAAACAGCCGGTTTCTATGCCAGTGCCGGTTATCAGGACGGTTTGTATTGTTTCGAATTTAGTATACCCCTCACGCCGACAAATGGATCTATCGGTTATTTAAAAATATCCGCTGCGAATGAAATAATGATCGGTTTGGAAATTTCCGGATTGAATGAAGAAAAAAAGAAAGAAATAGAGGAACAAATGGCCGAGAGAAGAGGTACCGGTATGCGCGGTGGCGGTATGGACAGAGGCCGTCCCGGTGCTGGTATGCCTGGTGGTGGAATGAGAGGCGGTGGCATGAGAGGTGGCAATCGTTCCATGCCCGATATGGATGGTGAGGAGATTTGGATTTCCGTGACCCTGGCTGGTAATTAGGAATTTATGTCGCGTTGATTCCTAGGTTGGCATTATTTGAGCAGTATCATTTTTTTAACCGATCGAAATTCTCCAGCCACAATTTTATAATAATAAATCCCGCTCGCATATAACGATGCATCCCATTCCACTTGATGATATCCGGCTTTCCGTCTTTCCGAAACCAGTGTTGCAACCTTTTGCCCAAGCAGATTATAAATACTCAATTCAACGTCACTGCCACCTGCCAACTGATAACTGATAACTGTTTTCGGATTAAATGGATTGGGATGATTCTGGGCCAATGTATATTTCGTGGGTACACGACTGACATTGGCAGGCGTTCCTGTAATAATACTAAAATTAGAGGTAATACTGCTATCCGGTTTAAAAATAAAATAACCGTCATCATAGGTCAAATATGAAATTGACTTACCAAAGATCTTCATTGATTCAGGATTATCCGGATCCTGTTTATCAAAACTCATGACCAATAGCTCGGCATCGGTATGGATAGATTTTATCGTCATCGACCCAAACGTTTGTTCAGGAATATATAAAGAATCCTGGTCTTTTTGAGTAAAAATAAAGTCATAACGTCCTTCAGATGCCAATGGATCACGGTTGACCAGGAAACCGGCCGATGTATCGTTACTCTGTTCAAAGAAATCCGCCGTACGGTCAGTTACGTCCGGAAATAAGACACTTAAATATTTTGTATCCACCGCCTCCTTTGTGGCCCGGAGGCAGGTGTGCGTCTTAGGGGTATTGAACCCGTCTCCATGGGTATATAAAGAATCACTAAAGTTTACCCCTCCGTTTAAGGCGGTAATCTGGGTCGTCAATTTGACATTGTCCCTCGTCCAAACCGCACCATTAAGGATTGATTCATAGGTACCGCCGCTTGTACCGCCACCATTACCATGTAATAAAAACTGATAATTTTTCAAATCACTATCTAAATTATCCAGATCATCACAGATAACAAAATAACGATTATCAACAAACAGAACCCCTCTATTCATAGAAAATTCAGTGGTGTCACTCTCAACATATTCCCAGGCTTCCTGTTGGTCCAGAGAATCGACCAGTTCATACCGCTGACCGTATTCGGTTTGTACATCCACATATGAAAAATTGTCGGCGATATAGGTTGTGGTAAAGGAACCATCGGTGGGACTGGGCGCATTTTTGATAGATAGAGTAAAACCATTGACCCGCACAATAGGACCAGAGGGTGGCCTGGGACCATAGCCGTCAACCAGGATCAAATTATGATTTTCTGGTTTATTGACACGATAATGTTGATCCCATTTTATATATCCTGCATCCAGTGCCAAAACCTGTCCCATATACCCCAGAATAAAACTGGTCACATCGGCATGATCATGGGTCGATCCTGATTCCCGGGCCGAATCGTGTTGACCGTATAAATGGAGATATAGGGCCTCTGTTCCCCAGTCACTCCGGAAGACAGCACTGCCGGCTTCCGGCAAAACCTGAACATTTTCCCACCCCGGTGGCACCTCTGTTTCTCCGGCATTTCCGGCGACCACATATTCGATCCTCAAATCAAAAGGATCGGTTAGTTGCTGGTTTAATAAAGCCTCCTTAGTAAGCTGATCATCGAATGACTGATAAGGCCAGGAATAATATCCCCCAAAGACCGCCAGATCAGGCAGGTAATGATCCTGGTATGAATCCTCCAACGCAGGTAACCGTCCCTCAGGCATACGGATCTTGGTTATCCAGTCGTAAATTTTCTGGTATTCCGGATCAAACCAGGGCGATTGTATAGAGCGCGGAATATTTTCATAGGTATATTCCTCTGTCCAGTCACCGTTAAAATTTCGCATGGCGATAAAGAACGGGATCAGATGCTTTAAAACATATTTTAAATAGTAGGGACCCTCCGCATAGCCGCCATCCGCATCCACTTGCCGGAGACTTTGATAAGCTTCATTACCGTCTTCAAATAGAACGTACTGAATCACACTCATCGCCAGTTGAATCCAAGCACCGGCGTTTTCAGAATCGTTTAAAGTAACCGCCGCCTGGCCCAGGGCAGCCGCGAGCATTAAACGATGATTATTCTTACTAATAAGATAGAAGTCGAAACCAACCTGCTGTGGGATCGATTGGACCAATGCATATTTCTGGAACAGATTATGAGCAAATAGATCCAGAAGAGTTTTAACCGTATCCGGGACCGCCACCCCGACACCCAATAGCATGTCATAGGCCTGACAGTAATTGATCAATTCTTTGACCCGCCATTGCCAGTTGTCCACAAAGATAGCCTTGTCTACAAAGTCAAAAGGATTTGTGGGTCCTAACACCCCCGGGTCAATGGTTTGTAAATATTCCAGGGCATGATCTTTATACCAGTCCCGCGGATGGGGATCGGATTCTCCGGTAAATGCATTAAGACTATCAATACCGTTTGCCCTTTTATTGATAGTATAAACAAAGGCAGCATGTTTGGCGATCCAGGCCCGGACATCGGCATAGGCTCGCGGCGTTTCTTCCGTATTGGGACTTATATCCTGCTCTTCTCCTGCTTTTTGATAAATACCATTAACGGCAGCTCCTTTTCTGCTGGTATAATCATTGCTCCAAAGTTGATTATAAACACCTTCGGAAAGTCGCGCACGAATCGTGTCAATTTCCGATTCCAGCAAAACCAGTCGCGGTCGGTGAGTGATTTCAGGATGCCAGCTCTGAGCCGGTAGGATATAAACCAGCGATAAACACAATAAAAAAGTGATTAATATTTTTTGCTGATTCATGGCCAAATCCTCCTCAATTAATTAACCTAACCTATTCATAACACAGATCAAGGCTGCAAACAAATCCAAGACAAAAGAAAAAAGACAAAAGAATTTTATGCTGAGATAATTCCATATATAAAATATTTTCTTCCTTTACGATTTTTCCACATTATGCCCCATGACATTTATCTTTAATAATCTCTTCTTATCCCCACCATTTTCCCCATATATTTTTCGTGGTTAGCGTACAAAATAGTATTACAATTAAATATTCAATTGGCAGATTTATATTGATACTAGAATTGTTTATGCCGGGTATTAAAAAATACGATCACCTGCTGGTCATCATTCTCGAAAGCGGAAGTTTACTAAATAATTTAGTTACAGTAAAAATCTGGGCAGGTATGAAAGGAATATGCTTAATTTATTAATTATAATTCGAATTACAATAAAAATCGGTTTTTCTTTGTTAGCCTTCGATGGTATTCCAGGAAAAATGAGCAAAAAATTTTTAAATCAACTTTACTTCAAAATTCGTTAATTGTTAATCCTTGTTCAATATTCAATAAAAACAAATATTAAATACTTATGGATATTATTTAACATTACCCTGATAATTAAATTTAAAATGTCAGTGTTTTTTCAAGAAGATTCAATGAGCCAAAACAACCATAACCGTTATTAACTGTACTGTAGTTTGATTGATAGGTCTGTGGTTTAATAACAATATTATATGTGATATACTCTGATAATTTTAGATCATAGGCATAAATAACCAATTTTCCTTCCTTGACAGAATCGTTTTCCAAATAAATCTTCACCGCAGTGTTTCCGACCCCAGATGGAAGCAACCGCTTATAATACTGTTTTTTTCCAAAAATTAAATATATATCATAGGCACCAACTCTGGTATCTCTCAGGAGGGTAAATTCACATTGGCCGGCATTAATAGATATGCTATCGTTTTGGATGACTGGGACCAGGGGAACGGTTGTAATCGCGGTCAATGCCGGATACCCTGATTTCTTGCAGGAAATACCATAAGTTTGTCCGCCAAGTGTGGAATTTGCCGATTCCAATTGCCAATGGCGATATTCATGTTTTAAAAATAATCCTCCAAAGTCCGTATATATTAATAAAGTACTATCGATGATCGTACTTTCATGATAAAGATATAATTGAACTTTGGCATCTTTGACCTCCAGCGAATCCGGGAAATCAAGATAGGCATGAGATTTTTCCAGATGAACAAAAGATTGGGGTAGACCCTTGGTTGTGCCTGGTCGAATGATACCCAATACATTTAGACCGGGTTGAAAGTCATGAGTATCAAAGTAAGTGGGCTGTGGTCCGGGATTCCACGGCAAATCGCAAGCAATCATTAGGAATGTTACAAAAGGTACAATAATGAAATATTTACTGTTTAATTTATTCATCTTTTAGTCATTGTATTTTATTTTTCACTTCAGATATATTTTGGATATCTCTTATTACTTTGTAAAATCTCATCAATTATGTCTGGAGTTTTTATTTACAAGTAATATTTTTCATTTTAAATCCATCTTATAATAAATATACATTTAAAATTTAACCGTATATCCGGCACTAATCATCGGGAAATAATTGGTTCCTAATCCATAAAGCTCAACCGAGTTATCGATCTCGATTGGGAAATAATAAATGACATTTCTATGCAAAAAGAAAAGAATATTTTCCAGAGCAATATTAACATATGATTCGCTGGCACCTAAAAAATCAGCTAACTCTGCCCCGAAACCGGTACGAAGATGTTTCTTCATCCCCAGATCCAGATCTAATATACAGGGCATTCTCCCATTATTCTTAACATTATTAATATAGGTGAAATAGTAGGAGTATTGATTACTCTGAGGATCATAATAAAAATAAGATTTTATCCCGGATTCTAAGGTCCTGGGTACGCCGGACAGGAGACAACATGTAGCACTAAACGAAAGAGACGGATTGACCTGGTAATGTCCAAAAGCTTTCAAAGAATGCGTTCTGTTATAATCAAACAGAAAATCTTTTCCCTTCATAATATGCGGATAGGATCGGGTGGACCGGCTTAGACCATAGCTCAACCAGCCGGACAAATTGTTCCATCTGCCTCTTACAAACAGCTCGATCCCATAAGATTTTCCGGATCCTTCCTTTAGCTTGTCCGAAAAATGAAATATGTCGAGCTCACTGGCGTTATAATCGAAGGTATAAACACGGGATAGATTCTTATAATAGCAATTCACAGATACATATAACACTTCTAAGAGTGCTTTCTCCATACCAAAAATATAATGGGTGGATGCGCCTGGACTTTTTAATCTTAAAGGGTAATAGTAATCTAAAAACTGACTTAATTCGTATTCCTGAGAATTAATACTAATGATGTACTGATAATACTGTCCCCAGGCAAATTTTAGTTTATAATCATCCCTAAATTTTACAACCGCATTTAGGCGAGGTTCCTGATACCACTGATCCGCATATCCAAACTTTGAAAAACGTATACCGGGGCGGATGGAAAAGTTTCCAAGTGTAATTTTATCTTCAACAAAAGTGGAAATTAAATCTGGTTTGCGGGTTACCAGACCCTCCTCCAGAGAATTAATCCGTATATCATTGTTAAATCGATATTGATTATATTTCAATCCGAGTTTGATTGCATTGGCAGAATACAAATTGACATTTAATATAATATTTGCACCCAGATCACTGATTTTGTTCTGAATATCTGTATCATACCTTAACTCAACGGTTTTATTATCCTCGTCATCGGTGTATTGAAATTCAAATGCCGTGCGATTTTCCGCAGAAAAAAATGATCCCGATAATTGTGTCTCCAGATAAACTGCCGGACTGATAATTGATTTAAGTGAGAATGATAGGGCGTGATTATTCCAAATTGTATTGAAGATTATGTCATAATTATCGAAAATCTCTCTCTCTTCATTATCAAGCATCGCCTTGAAATAATGTGACAAACGGGAAAAGCTATAATCCATATAATCTCTCGATTGAAAATACCGTAAATTCACCCGGTTATAGGCATTAATTTTCCAATTTAAAGAGATATTCGTATCATAAAAATAATTGGGTGTAGACATCAGAAAACGGGCGATTAAATTATAATAATATCGGCCGGAGACCATCATGGTGAGTTTTTCCCCGATTGGAAAATCAAAAGCCGCTTTAGTCATTGTAGTAGTTGGTTCAATCTCCCCATGCAGACTTTTACTATTTCCTTCACGTGATGTAATATAGAGAACGGAAGAATTCCGCCCGCCATATTCAGCACCGAAACCTCCCACCAGCATTTCCGCTTTCTTCAGGGCATACACATTAAAAAGACTAGTGCCGGTAACAAAATGATAGGGATTATAAATTGTAATTCCATCCAGCAGAACCAGATTTTCACCAGAATCGCTCCCGCGTACTGCGTAAAGTTGAGATAATGGATCAAGGCCCTCCACACCGGGAAAATATTTTAACGATTTAAACAGATCTTTATTCACAGCCGGAATATTCCTAATAGCATCCTGTGTGATCTGAATCGGGCTTGTTTCAATTTCCGGATCAACCAATTCTGAGTTCTGGGCTGTTACGGTGATTTCATCAAGTAGAAGTTCTTCCGGTACCAGGGCGATTTCGTCCAAAATCATACTCTGATTTTGAACAACAATCTCAACTTTCTTAGTCGCATATCCGATATATGAAAATTCCAGAGAATAGTTACCCGGTAAGAGATCTGATATCCAGAAATATCCATTATTATCTGAAGCTGCCCCTTTTTTTTCTCCCGGAGCAACAACATTCACCCCGATGAGCGTTTCTCCTGTCTCACCATCAATCACATACCCCGAGACTGTATAGCTCTGAGCCATAAGAAAAGCTGCCGGTAGAAATACCAGTAAGGTTAAGTATAAACAGATTTTCATAGTTTCAGTCCCAAAGAGATTAAAAATCCAAACTGGATATTAAATCCCCGTGAATATATATAAGACATATCTTCGGATAAACCGAATCCAACCAGCAGAGAATTCCGGTCCAGAGGATTAAAAGTCACTTTTTGATTAAAGGCAAAATCAAGAATGATCGCATCATAGAATTTATGATCGTATGTTTTATAATCTTTCCAACGGTTTACTCCGATTAATATCTGTGATTTGAATTGCATTTGGAAATTATTATTAAATCGATAAAACAGGTAATCCACTGAACTGCCAAATTCAATGGATTCAAATTTCTCTGACCTGCGGTAGCGAAGCCCATATCCACTTCGGAATAATACACTTCTGGATTCTCGATGTGAAAATAATAATTCCCCATCGATAAATCTTTCATGATAACTAAAAATATAATCAATACCTGCCATCAGGTTGATCCATTTTATCTCTTTCAACTCTTTACGAAAATTTGTCATATTTGGATCGGAGGATGAAAAACTATCCTGTGTTACTTTTTCGAGATCGTCTGCAAAGTCATTTTCCCAGATTCGTATAACTGATTCAAATCCCTCCTTCAGGTCATCTTTGAATAAAGGTTCCCGATATATCACTTCATATAACAATTGGCCCTTCATTGCTGGTTGAAGTTGACTGCTCATATCATATAGTTGAACCGATGCATCTATCCTATAATGAGGATAGATCAGGCTATTTGTCATTTTCGATAACCAAAATTTTTCAATGACTATTTTTAATTTTTCTGTGCTCTTGGATTTGAGTTGACCGGCAATATTTTTAAAGTTTTCAGAAAGTGGATGTTCGGTATAAATGAGCAAGTCAACCGGTATGATCCAGTATTTGTTAATCTCATAATTTCCAAGATAGTGGGGATCCAGTTTTCTGGCATCGATGACCGTATCGATAAGGGAATTTAGGAAACTAATATCATTCTGTTCAGAAAAGGATACAAACAAGGTATCCTGAATTAGATTCTCTGCAGAAATGGCCTGGACAGAAAATAACCATATCATACTAAAAGTATGAAATACCAGTTGAATTTTTTTCACACTGAAGATGTTTTCGATTTTTTCTGTTCTTACGAAAATCAGGAAAGAAAGTTTTTATATTTCTTATAGCAGATTTTATCTAACATTAAAATTTTTCATTATATTTTGTATATAGGAGTAATAAATTTATTAAGATTATGTGTTAATTCATAATTAAAATTATTATACCTTTAAAATCGGAGTATTAAATGTTTGAATGGATAGCAAGCCCCGAGGGATGGATTGCTTTAGGTACATTAATTGCCTTAGAGATTGTTTTGGGCATCGATAATATTATATTTATCTCAATTCTTGTGGGCCGGCTCCCACGAAATCAACAGGCGTCTGCGAGAAAAATTGGGCTCAGCCTTGCGATGATTGCCCGCCTGGCCCTGTTGTTTTCCATTTCCTGGGTGATGGGGTTAACCAAACCATGGTTCTCGGTATTTAGCCAGGCAATTTCAGGACGTGATATCATTCTGATCGGAGGCGGTCTCTTTCTTCTGGCAAAAGCGACCCATGAGATTCACCATAGTTTAGAAGGTAAAGAAAATAGGCACCCCAAAGTTGCTGCAACCAGTGTGGGAATGGTATTGATACAGATTACCGTTCTGGATATTGTTTTTTCTCTGGATTCAGTGATCACAGCGATCGGTCTGGTAGAACACGTTTCTATAATGGCGGTCGCTATCGTTCTGGCGGTTGTGGTCATGCTATCCGCGGCAAAATCATTAGGAGAATTTGTTGAAACACACCCAACGATCAAGATTCTTGCACTTTCATTTTTGCTTTTGGTCGGTGTTACTCTAATGGTCGAAGGTTTTGATGTGCATGTTCCAAAAGGCTATATATATTTTGCGATGGCTTTTTCGGTTGGCGTGGAGATGCTCAATATTCGAATGCGTAAAAAACTGGTCGTTCCGGTGAAACTGCATAGAAATATACCGGGGAAATAGAATAAATTTCGTGAAGTTCGTGGATTACTGCCCCACCCCATCTCGCTACGCTATGCTATTATTCCAAAAACTTTGTTTTTTAGCAAAATTTTTGGTACTCGAATTCTTCATTTCTCGCAGCGGCGCAGCGATGTTATTATTTATTAATAATTATTTTAGTTTTAATCCGTGTTAATTCGTGTCAGTCTGCGCCTGATCCGGCTTCGACGGATAATCCGTGGACTTCTTTTTTGGATTGCAGCAATACGCTGCGGTATGAATAGGTCAGGTTAAATACTTATCGTACAATTCCTGAATACCCTTGGGATAACCGATAATGGTTAAACGGTCATGCTCATGCAGAACCGTTTGTCCTCTCGGAATTATCATTTCTCCCCTTCTGTGAATGATCGCAATCAGACTTCCCACAGGCAGCTCAATGTTTCGAATCTCACAGTTAATCAGTGTTTCGGTTGTTGTACCAGCTGTCAGCTGCAAAGAGATATACCGGTCCTCCCGCAGAAGCAGCTCTTTTAATTCCTGTTCATTATTGGCATCAAGCCATTGATTAATAAAATTTTCATTATCCACATGGCTGGCAATCTGGGCCAGGATACGTAAATGCTGCCCCGGATTATCTTCCGGGCTGGCTAAAAAGAATAATGCATATATGGGATTATCCGCATCCTGCTCCCCTAAAAGATTTGTATCAAAATCAACCGTGATGCCGATCTGTGTGCGAACCATGATCATTTCAGAATGCGGCATTCCCTGAATACGAAGGTGCGGGAGTGCGGTACCGTGTGAAACCGGAGTTGCCCCTACTTGGGTACCCTCCATAAATGATCTTTCTAATAGTTTGGCATCGCAGTGAAATTTTTTTGATAAACTTGAGGAGGCCTTTTTTACGATTTCTTCAAAAGAAGTTTTTTCATTAATATCAATAAATACAGAACTGGCAACGACAGCATCAAACGGATCCTTATCACGCAAACCCTTTTCTTTTAAAATGCTTCTCAATTCAATATCAAGACCTTCGAACTGTCGCTGACCAAGACGGGCAAAAATATGGTAAATGGCACCGTCCCTGACGACCCTTTTCTTTCCATAATAAAAATACCAAAATGTGCCCAATCCAACCAATGCCAGTGCAAAAATAGACGGAAACCAGCCCATTTCAATGATCAGCCAACAGGGAGCAATCATCCCAAAAATTTGCATCCATGGATATAAGGGGGAACGGAATCCGGGATCATAAGAATCTAATCGGCTTTCCCTCATGACAATAACAGCAAGTGAAAGCAGTGCAAAAAGAAGTAACTGGAAGGCACCGGCCAGTTTAGCAATCTTTGCGGGATCAAGGAGTAAGAGCATCAGTAAAATAAATATTACGGTGATCAGGATAGCGTATTTTGGCGTTTTTTGTTTACTGAAAGAGCGCAAAAAACGGGGCATTAGATGGTCACGGCTCATCGCCAGCGGATAGCGTGAACAACTGAGAATTCCTGCATTTGCTACTGATAAAAAAGCCAAGATTGCAGCGGTGGTCATCAAGATCGCGCCCCACTCTCCTATCATAATTTCGGCCGCGGAGGCTACCGGTGTCAGATCGTTGGTTAATTTTTCGGCCGGTATCACTTCGATCATAACCAAAGTACCAATAGTATATACCAAAATCGCCGTGCCCAGTGCCAGAAACATTGCCAAGGGTATCGTTTTATCCGGATTTTTAACTTCTTCAGAAACACTGGCGATCTTAGAAAGCCCGATATAACTGACATAAACAAGACCGGCGGTAGCAAATATTGAATTGAATCCCTTGTCAAAAAAACCATTGAAATTCTGGAAATTCAAATATGTTAAACCGATTCCTGAAAATAGGCCCAGAAGCAGCAACAGGCCTATAACAAATATACCCTGAAAGATACCGGCTTTTTTTACACCTAAAAGATTGACGATACCAAAAAGAATGGCGAAAAAAGCAGCCAGTGGTAACATTGGAATTTGAGGTAAGAACAAACGCATATAGGCACCAATACCCACCAATGCAAAAGCTGTTTTCAGTATCAGAGCCAGCCAGGTTCCTATACCACCAATGGTGCCCATTAGCGGCCCCATACTGCGGTCCAGGAAAAAATAAATGCCGCCGGCACGCGGCATTGCTGTCGAAAGTTCAGATGTGCTGAACAAGGCCGGAATAACCGGGATTGCCGCTATCAGATAGCTAAGCACCATGGCTGGACCAGCCTGGGCATAGGCCAAACCCGGTAACAGAAAGAAACCAGAGGCAATGGTGGCTCCAGTGGCAATGGTATAAATGTTGAATAACGACAGCTCTTTCTTAAGCTGTTTTTCTTTGCTTAAGATGGCCATTAAAACTCCAATTTTTTTGATGTTCGATTATTCTTAAGCACCAATTTTTCCACTGGTATTTTACTCGCTTAAATTTATGTGAGTATCTATTAAAAAAATCACTGATGCACTAATTTATTTTCTTCAAATTAGTTAATCAACCCTTCGATTTCAATTAAATTCAAATTCAATCAACCGAGTAGCTCATTCCAGAGACTGTTATGCACTACAAAGATTAATATATAACATCAGGAGTATCCGGTTACATCTATTGAATCGATTTTTTTAACCAGACATTCATGATATAAATAGCAATAAACGGGTGAAACTTGATATTTTTTGATAACTGATGATTCATTGTTTTTATCATCCTGTAAATCCTGTCCGTTTTTTGGATCCCGACCCAGTCGGGATTATCCTGTCAAAAAATAAACAGATACCGTAACATATGATACTATTTTAAAACTGCTATTTTTAAATTATATTGTACCATTATTGTTTTACAGTCAAAAACTTTTATCCACGGATTATTTGTTCTTTATTTGCAGCCTTGGGCTGTGCTATGATATTAAAAAACAATGATTTCGAATTACTAAGAGAAGAATAAGATGAATCCAAGAGAACGTTTCATTGCGGCGCTGGAACTTCAACCACTTAAGGGAAGAGTCCCACATTTTGAATTAGTTTTCTTTTTAACCATGGAAGCTTTCGGGAAAGTACATCCCAACCACCGGTTGTATGATCAATGGCTTCAAATGGAAGAAAAAGAACGGGAACTGCACCGCGTTGATATGGCAGATCTCTATATCGCGACTGCCCGAAAATTTGAACACAGCGCCATTTTTCTGCATCTAAATCCTGATTCTGTAGAAGAGACGATCCGGCAGATTGATCTGATTCGTGAGCGAACCGGTGACCAATATTTTTTAATGCGGCATGGAGATGCGACGATCGGCATACCGGAAGGGAAAGATATGATGTCATTTTCTTGCCGTCTGGCAGAAGAGCCCGATAAAGTTAAAGCAGAAGCCAGGGCCATGGTGGAAACAGCTCTGAGGCAGGCGGAACTTTATCAAAAACATGGGGGATTAGATGGTTTCGCCTTATGTATGGATTACTGCTTTAATAACGGACCTTTTCTGAGCCCGGATCAGTTTGCCGAATTTACAACACCCTACCTTACCCAACTAATCCAGGGCTACCGTGATATGGGTTTTTATACCATAAAACATACCGACGGAAACATCATGCCCATCATCGACCAGTTAGTTGAAGCCGGGCCGCATGCATTGCACTCCCTAGATCCCCAGGCCGGAATTGATATGGCTGAAGTGAAACGTTTGTATGGAAACCGGGTCTGTCTGATCGGTAATGTTAATTGCGGCGCACTGGATACCGGAACCGACCAGGAAGTCATCGAATCGGCGCGCTATTCACTCAGTCAGGGAATGCCGGGAGGGGGATACATTTTCTCTACCAGTAATTGTATTTACACGGGCATGCGTCTGTCACGATATGAATTGATGCTTAATATATGGCGAAACGAAGGTAACTATTGAACGACATAATGCAAGGCTCAACACTCTGTAATTCTTCATTTAGGACAGTTCTATGACAAATTTAATCACCACGAGGCGCACGAAGAGCACGAAAGCATAAAAAAAATATTTATTGTAAATCTATAAAGGAATTCCTGTTCAAATTTTAGTATTGCATTTTTTCTATAAAATCAATAATAATATCTTCGTGTGCTTCGTGGTTACTTTTAACACTGCTGTATAAAGCAAAGGACTGAGAAATGAAAAAGAAATCTATAATCACCGCCAGGACTGTGGTCGGTGGTTCTAACCTGACCCGAAGAAATTTTCTTAAGATAGGAAGCATCGCCGTTACCGGTTTATCATTATCCGGAAACCGATTACTTGCCGCGGATACTGTCGACAGGAAAATACACATCGGTGTGGTCGGCGGTAATTTTGGATCGCATTTTTATTGGCATGAACATCCGAATTGTATTGTTGAGGCCGTGAGTGATTTAAGACCTGCTCGTCGTGATCACCTAATGAAAACTTATCAATGCAGCAAGTCTTATAACAGTCTGGAAGAATTGGTAAAAGATAAAAACATTGATGCGGTTGCCGTCTTTACAGAGGGTCCGAATCATGCAAAGCATGTGATTGAGGTATTGAAACATGGCAAACATGCGATTTGCGCCGTTCCGGCTTGTGCCGGCAGTGGGGTGGAAGAAGCACAGAGACTTCTCGATGCTGTAAAGGAAAGTGGCTTGACATACATGATGGCAGAAACAAGCTTCTATCAGCAACATACGATTTCTGCACGCCAATTTTATCAGGAAAAAAAATTCGGTGAGATTTATTATTGTGAGTCAGAATATCAGCATTCGGGCCTGGAGGTTCTTTTCTTTGAAAACGGTAAACCGACCTGGCGCCATGGTTTTCCGCCAATGTTGTATCCGACCCACTGTATTGCGCATTTAACAGGCGTTACCGGAGAAAAATTGACAGAGGTCGTCTGTCACGGTTGGGGAGATGAGAGTGATATCTGCAAAAAAAACGCCTATAACAATAATCCTTTCTGGAATGAATCAGCGATGTTCAGAACTGACCGCGGACATGCTTTTCGGGTTAATATCTGGTGGAAGGGCGCACATCGTGGTTGTGAAAGAGCGCAATGGATCGGTAGTGATATGAGTTTTTATGCAGCCCATCCCAACGGTCTTGGACCCGTTATTGTCAGACCCGATCGTAACCGCACAGAAAAAGATGACGCCGGTTTTGTACGCTACTTGCCAGAATTGGAACCCTACGAACAACCGGATTGGTGGGACACGGACTTATTGCCTGAACCATTACGTCATAACTCCGGTCATCAGGGCTCGCATACATTCCTGACTCACGAATTTATTGATGCACTCATTCATAATCGTCGGCCTGCTATCGATATTACCGAAGCATTGGCTTATACCGTTCCCGGTATTGTTGCCCACGAGTCTGCGCTACGCGGTGGGGAATTACTCAAGGTTCCGCAACTTTATTGAGCGATTACTCGACAAAAAAATATTTGATACAAGCAGAAGTTTCATAAAAGACTCGGCATAATCTGTGGTTATTTTTGACTACCTTACCAAAACAAAGGCGGTGAGATGAAGTATAAAATTATTCTTATATCGACTATCATTGTAATACAATGTTTCTTTCTATCCGCCTGCCTGAATGAAAATGAAAAAACGGAAAATTTGATCAGGTTGCGCCTGTGGGACCGCGGTGTAAAAGTTGAATCCCGCCACGATTCTGAAGGTTTTGCCTATTTATGGTTTTATGAGTGGCACTTATTTGATGCCGTAAAAAGTGGAGAGCATACACCAGGAACATCCAATTGGAAATGGCAGGTTGATTCATCAGGAGTGTTAGCGCAAATGGATTCGGGGTGGCTGAAATTGAAATTGGAGGCAACCGCAGATGGCGCAGATATGGTATTGGATATCACCAATATTTCAGATCATGATTGGCCGGAAATCGCGGCAATCATTCCCTGTTTCAATCCGGGCGCAGATTCAAGAAAGATTACCGATGCCATAGCAAATCCTGTGTTTTTTGACAAGAGCCATACAAACACTTATTTTCTTGGTAAAAGTAGTCTTGAATTAATAAAAGGAGAAGAATATCCGCGGGAAATTCATTTTAATTATAAATACCGATCATCCGTGATGGCCTGGCATAAAGAGAGTGAGGCCAGCCAATTCGTCTTCAATGCTAAATGGCCCACCTCCCAAAGAAATGCCCATGCCGGCCTAATCATTCGGGAGTCCGAAGATAATAAATGGGTAACAGGTATTGCCTGGGAATCGTATCTTTCGGTTCAGGGTCACAACCCCTGGAAATGTATGCATTTATCTGTTCGTGTGGGTCCATTAAAACGAGGAGAGAATAAAACGATACGGGGCAAGATTTATCTGTTCAAAGGTTCTAAAGAGGATATCTTAAATCGATATAAGAAGGATTTTTCCCATCTCCAATAATGGTGCGGTTTTTTTAAAATCTTCAAAACAACCTTTTATCCCTGGAGTTACACTTATGAATATATTTAAATTTATCATGTTCACTGTTGCCTTAAGCGTTGTGGGATGTTTGACTAAATCCACGGTTGATCATTCAAAAGTTCCGGGAATCGTTATCGATCATTCTCCCGCTTCTTCAATGCAATATATCGGCTCTCCCAGCATTGCCATTCTTCCGAATGGAGACTTTATCGCCTCTCATGATTTCTTTGGCCCCGGTTCATCGAATAACAGAACACGAATCCATAGATCAAGTGACAAAGGGGAAACATGGGAAGTGATGACCGATATTGATGGTCAGTGGTGGTCCTCATTATTTGTTCATGCCGACAATTTGTATCTTATTGGTACCAGTAAGGCAGATGGTTATGTGATCATTCGTCGATCTGACGATGGTGGTTTAACCTGGACGGAACCTTCGAATCAATCGGGTATTTTGCGGAGGGATGGTCAATACCATTGTGCCCCGGTACCGGTAGTTATTCATAATGACCGCATCTGGCGGGCCTGGGAAAAAGTTACCGGACGATGGGGTAGCGGCTTCCAGCCGTTTGTGATGAGTGCCCCCGCTGATGCCAACCTCCTTTCTGCGGAGAACTGGACCATCAGCAATCATTTACAGTGGGGCGACTGGGAACCCTACAGCGGCTGGTTGGAGGGTAATATTGTCATCACTCCGGACGATAAACTTGTCAATATACTGCGTGTGCATGAACCGACAAAAGGTGGTAAAGCAGCATTGGTCCGGATCTCCAACAATGGAAAATACATATCTTTTGATGATAAAACTGATTTTATCGATTTCCCGGGAGGATGCAAAAAATTTAGTATTCACCATGATACCAAAAGCAATCTTTACTGGTCGCTCACTAATTGGATTCATCCCGATGATGTTGGTAAATGGAACGCGGAGCGCACCCGCAATACCCTGGCACTGATTTCGTCAAAGGATTTGTTGGAATGGTCGGTGCGTTTTGTTGTATTACGCTCGCAGGATTTCGAAAAATCAGGATTTCAATATGTCGATTGGCTATTCGAAGGTAATGATATTGTTGCTGTTTCACGGACAGCATTTGAGGACGGCCTCGGCGGGGCACATAATGCCCATGATGCAAATTATCTGACGTTTCACCGAATAAAAAACTTTCGCGAAAAAAATAGATCATCCGATACGACACCGGTTTCAGCTCCTTGAACTCATCAATAAATCGAATGACCTATATTAATGATTGGTTTGTATTAAATATTATTTTAGATTTATTACGGTTGGGTAATTAGCCTGGTCTATTCATGCCGCAGCCTATTGCTGCAATCCAAAAAAGAAGTCCACGAATTATCCGTCGAAGCCGGATCAGGCGCAGACTGACACGAATTTTCACGAATTAAAAAATGTATTATAAAAAAATCTCTGCGGTCTCTGCGTTAAATGAATATATTCAGTTTGTAAAAATTTTGTTAAAACAACAAAGTTTTTGGCTATAAAAGCATAAACCTCGAAGGATGATCTTCGTGGTGAATAATTCAGGTTAGTGAATTATTTAGATTCGACAGGCAAAAATATCGGATGAGTAATTAATTTTAGTCCGGAAAAAGTTACCCTTAAAAAAAATTCAATGGAAAGCACTGAGATTGTTCGAAGGGCCATAGAATTCGACAGACCACCACGTTTGCCCTTCTTCCTGGGAGGCTCCTGGGGTAAAAAACTATCCTCTGTAATAAAAAATTTTCCTAATGATGTCTGTGATTGCTGGGAAATGGACCGTCAGGAAAACGGGTGGTTTTTTGATAATCCTGCAGGAGATGACTGGGGTTGTCAATGGAAAAGAACCGCGGTCAAAAACATGGGTCAAGTCGTCGGTCATCCCCTCGAGGAATGGAGTAAACTGTCAACCTACATCCCGCCGGACCCGCGAAATCCCTTCTATTTCCAAAGAATTGAAAAAGAAATCCGGGATGCTGCTAATCGATATGTTGTTCTGACCAGTCATTTTACTCTTTTCGAACGGCTGTACATGCTGCATGGTTTTCGCCAAACCCTTGAAGATTTTTATCTGGAGCCCAAAAAAACACACCAGGTACTTGATATGATCCTGAATCATAAGATCGATCATATTAACGAAGCGGCCAAACAATTTGGCAACCGGGTGCATGGCCTTTTTCTTACCGATGATTGGGGTACCCAAAACGGTACTATCGTTTCGTCGGAAGTCTTTATGGAATATTTTTTTGACAGGTACACACAGCTGTTCAATGTTATTCATGGACATGGATGGCATGTTATTTTGCATAGTTGCGGGCGGGTGAACGATTTTGTACCCTATTTTATAGATATGGGTGCGGATGTACTGAATATGGGACAACCACAAACTTACGGCATAAAGGAGATCGGGGAATCTTTTGCCGGGAGAATTTGTTTTCTGACCACCGTTGACATCCAGGCCACATTGCCGAAAGAGGACAGCAAAGCGGTGCGGGCCGAAGCCAGAGAGTTGATTGAGAACTGGTCTACACCGGAAGGTGGTTTTATTGTTTTCAATTATGGAGATCCTGAAGGTATCGGAGTGAGTGAGACGATCGCTGAGGTAATGTTTAAAGAATTTTACAGACTCAGAGAGTACTGGATAAAATGAGAATTCAGAACAGAGACAGAAGAGACAATTGAAGTGCAAAAATTAATCATGGATGACCCGTTGGAACCATTGAAAATAGATACGGTGGTGTTTGATATTGGGGGCGTTTTAATCGATTGGGATCCCCGACATCTTTATCGTAAAATTTTACCCGATGATCCGGCGGGCATTGAATATTTCTTATCATCGATATGTAATCATGAATGGAATCTGGAACAAGATGCCGGTAGATCCTTCAATGAAGGAAAAGCAATTCTTAAAGCTATCTATCCCGCTTATGAAGGTTTAATTGAGGCATACGATCGGCGCTGGGAAGAAATGCTTGGAGAAGAATATTTTGAGAATACTCGAGTACTCGAAGAATTAAAAGAAAAAGGATATTCCATATATGCCTTGACGAATTGGTCTGCAGAAAAATTTCCGATTGCCGTAAATAAATATAATTTTTTATCGCTGTTTGATGATATTGTCGTATCCGGGGAGATCGGCATGAAGAAGCCGGATCGGGATATCTTTGAATACTTTCTGAATAAACAGGGGGTAAATCCGGAAAGAATTGTATTTATTGATGATACAGCCGCAAATATACATACGGCAGAACAATTAGGTATGAATACAATACATTATCAAAGTGTCTCTATGTTAAGATCGTCTTTGGTGTCTATGGGACTTCTGTAAACAAAGTTTTTTGATACAATCGCATTTATATACTAACCGGTGATTATTAAGACATGGTAGAAATTGGAAAATTTAATAACCTCAGGATACTAAAAAAAGTGGACTTTGGTGTGTATCTTGATGGAGAAGATCTTGGTGAAATATTACTACCGAACCGATACGTGCCTGAGAAATGTACCATAGATGACCGTATCCGGGTTTTTATATACTTTGACTCCGAAGACCTGATCATTGCCACTACCGAGAAACCTTATGCCCTGGTTGGCGAATTTGCTTTTCTAAAAGTTGTTTCGGAAAGTTCTGTCGGAGCCTTTCTTGACTGGGGTTTACAAAAAGATCTGCTGGTGCCCTTTCGCGAACAGAAGCAAAAAATGAAAGAGGGCCAATCCTATATTGTCTTTGTCTATCTGGATCATAAAAGCAATCGAATTGCTGCTTCATCGAAACTTGATAAATTTCTTGATAAGCAGGTGGTTGAGTATCAGAAAGGACAAACCGTGGATCTGTTGATCGAGAATCAGACTGACATCGGCTTTCAGGCGATTATTAATAATACCCACCGGGGTATTCTTTATAAAAATGAGGTTTTCCAACCATTAAAAAGAGGACAGAAAATAAAAGGATTTATTAATAAAGTAAGAGAAGACAAAAAAATAGACCTTTGTTTATACAAACCGGGTTATGAAAAAATAGATGATTTATCGAAAAAAATCGTTCAAATAATAGAAAAAGAGGGGGGATATATTTCCCTCACCGACAAAAGCTCCCCACAAATTGTCTATGAGTGGTTTGGAGTGAGTAAGAAAACATTCAAAAAAGCAATTGGTGCTCTTTACAAAAAGAGAATTATTTCTGTGGAGGCAGGCGGTATTCAATTAATAAAAAAAGTCCTTTAAATGGTGGTAATTTAAACAAGAATATTCAGGGGATATTACTAATGACGATTCGTCTAATTATTAAAGAAATTATTCATAGAAAGTTTAATTTTCTTCTGGGGATGCTGGCGATTATAATCGCCGTGGCCTTTTTTGTGTTCTTTTTCACGACCAGTGAAGCATCAAAACGGGAAACAATCCGCTTAACCCGCGATATGGGATTCAATTTACGGATAATCCCTCAAAAAACGGATATGGATGGATTCTGGACCACCGGATTTTCAGAGGATACAATGCCCGAGGAATACGTTCTTCGTTTTACGGCATTTAAAGATGTATCTTATGCCCATTTGACTGCCATATTACACCAAAAGGTATCCTGGCGTAATAAAGAAGTGGTTTTAACGGGAATATCCGGAGAGATCGAACCCTCGGGCGCAAAAAAAACACCAATGATTTATGCAATCAAAGCGGGAACTGTTTATGTCGGTTATGAAATCGCAAACAGTTTAAATCTTATTGAGGGTGAAACAATTGATATCCTCGGAAAAAAATTTACGATAGAAAGAACCCTCTCCGAGACTGGGAGTGATGCCGATATTCGCATTTATGCCACACTTCATGATGTTCAGGACCTACTGGATATGAAAGGGATGATCAATGAGATCAAAGCTCTGAATTGTCTGTGCCTTACTTCTGGTGAGGATGACCCGCTCGACAACTTGCGCGAACAACTATCAGAGATATTGCCAGAGGCGAAGGTAATAATGAATCGGACCATTGCTGTTGCCCGTGAAAGACAGAGACTGATGCTTGAAAATTACTTTGCTTTTATCATACCCTTTATTGTAATTACCTGTGCCGTATGGATTGGTGTAATCAGTTTATTGAATGTTAGAGACAGACGTCAGGAAATCGGAATCCTGCGGGCACTGGGCTACCGCTCAGGAAAAATTGCCGGCTTATTTTTGGGAAGGGCGGTATTATTCGGGGTTTTGGGAGCGATTTTGGGATTCGGTATTGGCACCGCGCTATCGTTAATATATGGACCCGACATATTCAAAGTTACGGCCAATTCTGTCAAACCCATTTACAATCTGCTGGTATGGTCTCTCGTAGCTGCTACAACACTTGCCGCATTTTCTGCTGTCATACCAACAATGATAGCTATCACGCAGGACCCGGCCCAAACATTAAGAGGGGAATAGCTATGTTGAAACTTGAACAGGTATCCAAGCATTATGGAAGCGGCGCTGAGATGGTTATTGCCCTGGAGAATATAAACATGGAGGTTAAGGACGGCGAGTTTGTGGTTATACAGGGACCCAGCGGTAGTGGAAAAACCACGTTGTTATTAACCCTTGGTGGAATGATGCAACCGACAAGTGGTACGGTTATATCTGATAAAAGCAATATATATGCTCTGAATGAGAGAAAAAGAGCAAAGTTCCGGGCAGAAAATATTGGTTTTGTTTTTCAAATGTTTCACCTGATTCCTTATTTGAACAGTATCGAAAATATATTACTCTCGGTCAATGCCGGCTTCAAACCTGAAGCACAAGCCGAAGCAATGAAACTGATGAAGCGTTTTCAGATATCAGAGCGTGCTCATCACAAACCATCCGCTCTCAGTGTCGGAGAGCATCAGCGTACCGCTATTGCACGAGCCCTGCTAAAAAAACCAAAAATCATCCTTGCTGATGAACCAACCGGAAATCTTGACCCTGAAAATGCCTCGGAAGTGATCGGATATCTTGTGGAATTTCACCGTCAAAAAGGAACGGTAATCCTTGTCACTCACGGAAAAATGGCCGACTCATTTGCCGATCGTATCATTCATTTAAGAAACGGCCGGATCGAATGAGTTCAAAAAAAATGTGAACAATTTAAGCCACTGGGTACCTTACTAAATATAATTACCGATCGAGTACTTTTATCATTTCAACAGGAGGAAAGATAAAAATGGACACAAAAGAAGATATTGGCAAGCCGGAATCGATGAAATCCTTCCGGAGGCTATTTTTTATACTGACTGTGACTCTGTTAGCGGTGATTTGTCTAAACTGTCAGGAAGAGAAAGGTGATTTTCAACAAACAGGTACAGTTGATGATAAGATTCTTGACAGGATAGGTGTTTCACGGGGCATTTGCGTTGTGTTGAGTGATCAAAATTGCAAATTCTCCCTCGATCTGGTCCAAAAAAGTGAATTGGTAATTTATGTCCCTTTGTCAAAGGATGATCAGGTATTGGCCGCACGCCGGGCAGCTGATGCCGCCGGATTTTATGGGACGCGTATTTATGTCGAGAAAAGTGACCCCCAAACAATTAATCTTGCTGATAACATTGCTGATGTGCTTATCGCTTTAAGCGATACGCTACACATTACAGAAAATGAAGTACTCAGAATTCTGCGGCCGGAGGGAAAAGCACTATTTAAAAACAAAGATCTGGTTAAGCCTTTTCCTGAAGGTGTCGATGACTGGAGTCATCCTTATCACGGTCCGGATAACAACACACAATCCAAAGACAAGGTTGTCTTGGCACCCTATCTGACCCAATTCCTGGCTGAACCTTATTATGGACCGGTGACACAGGTAGCAGTGGCATCAGCAGGACGTGTATTCAAGGGATTTGGAAATGTCGCCTTCCATGAACGGGAGGAACCATTTCTAAATACCTTAGTGGCCTTTAATGGTTATAATGGTACTATGCTATGGAAGCGTGATTTGGTTCCGGGCATAATGCTCCACCGCAATACGATGATCGCCACACCCACAACTCTATTTGTGGGTGATGACAAATCCTGTAAGCTGATCGATACAGAAACGGGTCAACTAAAGGGTGAGATCAAGCCCCCATTAGAAGTTGCCGGAGGAACTTTCTGGAAATGGATGGGAATGGAAGACGATGTTCTCTATGCGCTTATCGGAGATCAGGAGCAAAAGGATCCGGTGATGCGATGGCGCCGTCAAAAACATGGGTGGCCCTGGACAGACATATCAAAAGGCTTCAATCAATCTGAACATTCATGGGGATTCGGTAAGAACATGCTGGCTATGAATCCCATAACCGGCAAGGTTCTGTGGCATTACCAGGAAGATGAAGCCATCGACAGCCGCGGTACCGGTTTGAAGAACGGTCGGATCTACCTGTTTCGATTCGGATCATTTTTGACCTGCCTTAACGCAAAATCCGGTAAAATTATCTGGAGAAAAACTAGAGAAAACGCACCGGAGCTATTTGAAGCCTTCGGTGAATATCTTCCCCGGCAGAGCTGGGAAACCAATTGGCGAACCAGAAATTATATTTTATGTTCGGACGACGCCTTGTATTTTGCAGGACCACAAATTGACAAACTACTCGCCGTTTCAACTGAAGACGGTAGTGTTTTGTGGAAAAATTCTTACAATAATTTTCAAATTGTTCTGCGAGACGATGGTTTATTTGGTATCAGTGGTCCCTGGCGGAATAATGTAAGTAAAAAATTTGATCCTCTCACCGGTGAGATCCTGGCAGATTTGCCCACAGGCCGCAGGGCCTGTACCCGACCCAGTGCTACCGCTGATGCTATATTTTTCAGAGCCAATGGTGGTACGGTTCGCTTCGATCTTGCTAGTTATATGCCTCAATGGATATCACCAATGCGACCGCCGTGTTTCGACGGTGTCACCATTGCCAATGGACAGCTCTATTTTTGGCCATTTGTCTGTGATTGTCAACTATCAATTTATGGTTTTAACTGTCTGGGTCCGGCCGGTGACTTTGGATTTAATATAAAGGCAAAAGAGGAAGAGCGGCTGGAAAAAGGCACTGCCGATTTATCCATGATCAATAACATGATCGAAACTCCTGCCGATTGGCCCTCTTTTCGCAAGGACAATCAATGCCGGGTAACGAGCAATGCCTTGATTTCTAAAAAGGGATACGAGCTCTGGCGATTCCCGGAATACGATGGCTATATTGTGACCACAAATGTTTTCGGACATGAACATTATACGGTACTGACAGCCCCGGTTACTGTTGATGGCCTTGTATTTTATGGAAGCTCTGACGGTGTCGTACGGGCAGTGGATGTTATAAGCGGCCAGCTTGTTTGGCAAGCCTATACCGGAGGCGCTGTCCGTCTGGCACCAACTGTATGGAATGGCCGGTTGCTGATTGGATCAGGGGATGGGTATGTATATTGTCTGGAAGCACGGACAGGTGATATGATCTGGCGATTCCGGGCCGCTCCTATAGATCGTAAGATTCCCGTTTATGGATCTTTGATTTCGACCTGGCCCGTAGCCAGCGGTGTACGGGTTCAGGATGGTATTGCCTATGCAGCTGCCGGAATCGTTAATTATGACGGAACACATGTCTATGCACTTGACGCGGCAACCGGGAAAATAAAATGGCAGAACAATACCTCGGGCCATTTATATCCCGAGGCCCGCACAGGGGCAAGCGTCATGGGACATTTACTTCTTAAAAAAGACAGACTTTATATGGCAAGTGGTACATCACTCTCACCAGCTGTTTATGATGTTACCGATGGCCGGTGCCTTAACGATCCTGAACTCCTTAAAAATTGTGAATCACTCAGCCCGCGCGGTTGGGAACTCTATCTCGTTGGAGATCATGTCGTCGCCAGCGGTAAACCATTTTACAGTCACCCCAAACATACCGTATACGACGAAACGGTTAAAAATAAATTGTTGCACACATCTGTCGGCAAACGGGATATCGTTTGGGTGAACCAGAAAAAAGTTTTATGCTATCCGCCTATTGATAAAAATGTTTTAAATAATAGTGTTAGAGGACAGAGTTTTACAGGATATCTCGCTCCAATCTGGGCAAATCTCGATATTCCCTCCGAGCCCTACTGGGAATACAATTGTGAGGGAAGTGTTGCCCTGGCAGCTTGTAAAAATGCTGTCGTTATCGCTGAAAAAACAGATATCGTTGTTCTTGATCTCAGTAATGGAAGAGTGCTTTGGTCGCAACCTTTGGAATATTCGCCGGTACCCTGGGGACTTGCGATAAGTCGTGATGGAAAGATTATTGTTACTTTGGAAGATGGGTCTGTTCGATGTTTCGGTGGTAATTCAACAGTTCCTACGCCTTATGTGAGCTCTAATAATACATACTTTGTTGGTACAACTAAAGTCGTTCTGGCTTGTGATACAAAAGGAGCACGTATTCGTTATACGGTTGATGGGACCGAACCGACACTGCAATCGAAATTATATACCAGACCATTTCCGCTAAATAATCCGATAACGCTTAAAATGCGCGCCTTTGCTAATAATCAGGCCACAAGCTTTGTTGTGACGGAAAATTTTAAAAAGGTAGAATATGCCAGGGTGATAGATCCGGGTAACATTGAAGTCGGACTCCAGTGCGACTATTTTGAAGGTTCCTATCGGTCAGTTGCCGATCTTGATAAAGCCAAGCCTGTAAAGTCCGGGCTCATGACGCAGTTTGAAATGAAACCGCGTAATGGTGTCAATGAATTTGGTTACATTTATCACGGATATATCCTTATTCCGGAGGATGATATCTATATTTTTTACCTCGCATCGAATGATGGAAGCAAATTATTTCTGAATGAAGAGGAATTGATCGATAATGATGGCGGACATGGCACGATTGAAAAATCCGGAAAAATTGCCTTAAAAGCGGGAGAATATCCGATTAAAGTAAAATACTTTCAAATGGGAGGATCTAAGGATTTGAAAGTAAGCTGGGAAAGCACCACTCTAAAAAAGCAGGAAATTACTGCCCGTGTACTATTTCATAAAACTAAAGAATAGAAAGCGGTAGAAAAGGAAAACTATGATAGAATTACTCCTCAGTGTACAATTTGTTATGTTTACCTGATACCGGAGGATAATAGTGATCAGACGATATAAATTTATATTCATCCTCGGTTTGTGGAGTTTTTTTCATATTCACCCGGTCTATTCGTGTCAATATAATGTACGTGAAGTCGGTTTCTCTGATCTGGGCAGAGAACAATATTATCTGTTCGGTTACATCAAGAGCGAAACAGGAGCCGATATTATCTCCAGTTTTTCCAGCTTAGCCCCTGATTATTTAAAGGACAGCAATATTATATTCGAATTGATCAATATTGATGATCAAAAGGACCATCCGGCGATTCATTACCTGGATTCATTACAGATCAACTCATTTCCCTCGGCCATTCTCGTGTCCCCCGATGGACAATTTATTGCTCTCTCACTAACGAAAACTGATGTTGGATTTAAACAATCCTTAAGCTCGTCACTTAATGAGCTTCTTTTTTCACCAAAACGTGATGAAATCCTTCAGAAGACGATCGAGCACTATGCTGTTGTACTATTAATCGAAGGAAATAATAAAAAAGAAAATAGCAGAGCCGATAAAGCGGCTACCTCTGCTATCGAAAGACTCAGCAAAAAAATGGATATGATGCCTAAGCCTATCGACCATCCGCCGGTTTTGATGGTAATAAAGAGGGCATCATTCGCCCGTGAAAAAATTCTGCTCTGGAGTCTTGGTCTGGATATCGATAAAATCGACAAACCCCATGCGGCTGTTATTTATGGCAGAGCCCGCTGGATGGGCCCCTTATTCAAAAATGAGGAAATAACGAAAAATAATCTCAGTGATATTCTTTTCATGGTCGGCGCCGATTGTGAATGCGATATTGATAAAAACTGGATTCTGGGAACGATGTTGCCCATCCGCTGGAATAAAAAATGGCATGATCACCTGGTAAAGAATCTGGGATTTGATCCCGAAAATCCCCTGATAAAGATGGAAATAGGTCGAATCATGAGAACCGGTTATTACAACCCCGCCCTCTTAAATAAAATCCAGAATGCAGAAGCTGATACCGGTTCTGTTCCTGGAAATAAGCAGGCGGATCATACAAAAAGCAGTAATATTACCTCTTCAGCCAGTCGCGGGGATCCGGATACCGAAAAATCTGTCACCAATGTAAATGAATCTCCTCTGCAAATGTCCATAATCGTCACCATTTGTTTACTGGTATTAATTCTTGGAGTCGGACTCACAATGTTTTATCGAAAAGCGCGAAAGCAGTCATAACTATCGATCGAGTTAATTTTCTTAAAGAGCCCAAAGAAAATGGACGGTTTGAAGATATTGGGAAGGATGCGATGAAACAAATTACCTGGGGGGTGTTGAGTACAGCATCTATTGCTGTAGAAAAAGTAATTCCGGCCATGCAAAAGGGGGAATATTCGGAAGTCAAGGCCATCGCCTCGCGGAATATTGAAAAAGCAAAAAAAATAGCATCAAAATTAAACATTCAAAAATTTTATGGCTCTTATCAGGAGTTGTTAAATGATAAAGAGATAGAAGCGGTTTATATTCCTTTACCCAATCACATGCATGTTGACTGGACAATCAAATCATTAGAGGCAGGTAAACATGTGCTTTGTGAAAAACCGATAAGCATGGATGCCACCGAAGCTCAGAAACTTCTGAGGGTTTCCTCTGACTACCCGAATTTAAAGGTGATGGAAGCCTTTATGTATCGTTTTCATCCGCAGTGGCAGAAAACAAAACAAATCGTTCGTAGCGGAAAAATTGGAGACTTAAAAAGTATTCAATCCTTCTTTTCTTATTTTGACGATGATCCCGCCAGCATTGGGAACAAAGTTGAATTGGGCGGTGGAAGTCTGATGGATATTGGTTGTTATAATATTTCTCTTTCACGATTTCTGTTTGAAAGGGAACCCGAACGTGTTTTGGGTGTTCTCGAATACGACCCCCGATTCAATGTGGATCGCCATGCGTCAGCTATTCTGGATTTTGGCGATGAGATTTCAACTTTCACCTGTGCAACACAGTTGAGCGAATATCAACATGTTAACATTTTTGGCACCAGGGGAAGAGTGGAAATTGAAACCCCCTTTATTGCTCCTCCCGATATAGCTTGCAAAATCTGGCATCAGACAGAGTCAGAGGTAAAAGAAATTATATTTGACCGCTGTGATCAATATTCCATTCAGGGCGATCTGTTTTCCCGGACAATTCAAAATAATATACCTGTTCCTACTCCACTTGAAGATTCGGTAGCTAACATGAAAGTGATCGAAGCAATTAAAAAAAGTGCTGTCAGCGGATATTGGGTAAAGGTATAAGGTATAAAGGAATAAATATTAGTATTGCAGAAATGAAGTATCCAGGGGGTATAATACAATATAAATATATGACAATCTCTGCAATATCAGTGTTTTACACAGATCTCAAGTGAGTAGGGCCCAATGATAAAAAATTAAGAGATACAATTAATTGTTGCGATTTCATTTTATTCGTTGTATATTATATCACTAATTAATTGTACTTGTTTTTTTCGCCTTTCTGTATCTGGTGATAACACTGTTTATGTTGGATGCTCGTTAGACAAAAAAGGAATTCGTTGAGAATGGTACATAGTACTATTCAAAGCGATTTTTTTTTGTCCGGAACAGGCTGGAAACACAGATGTACGCAACACATATTTTTTTTAAGAGGTAAATGTAATGGAAAAAGGAACTGTCAAGTGGTTCAATGGCGCTAAGGGTTATGGTTTCATCACCAGAGAAGAAGGCGATGACGTCTTTGTGCACTACAACGCTATCCAAGGTGATGGTTACAGATCACTGGAAGAAGGCGACAAAGTTGAATTTGAGGTTGGCCAGGGTCCAAAAGGATTGCAGGCAACTAACGTAACAAAAATTTAATTTTTATACGTTAAATGAGAAACCCCGGCTAATTGTAGCCGGGGTTTTTTTATTTTATATCGTTAATAAACTCTCCTTTAGACCCACTAAATTGGAATTACTCTACAGGTTTTTCAATCACGCTTAAAACTCAATGACTTTTTTTTCTCCGGATGATGGTGGCATTGTTCTCTGGTATCACATATATTATTCAAAATATTGTAAATGATAAGAAGAGCCAGCCGTAAAAAAAGTTATTAAAAATTAAACACCAAGAAGGCGTCCTTCGACCAATCAGTCTTGAGGACAGGCGCCGATCACAAAGAAAGTCAGTATTTATTGAACCACGAAGTGCGCGAAGCCCACGAAGATAATAAAAATATTTAAAAACTTCGTGTGCTCTGTGGTAAAAAAATCACCCACATAAACCGCATTGGATGACAAGAAAAGAAAAAGGAGGATAAATGATAAAAGACTGGACTAGAAGAATATTTTTAACTAAGACAGCCTGGGCAACAGCAGGCGCATCTGTTCTTTCTGCGCATGCTTTCCAACCAAAAAACAAAAAACTTCCCGATTCGTCACCGGACAGCACAACATCGGATAGTCAGGATATTCAATATACACGTAAGGTGCCCGTCCGCTATGAAGCCGATATCGTTGTTGTCGGTGGTGGAATTGCCGGAATCTCTGCTGCCTGCGCTGCCGCTAAATCCGGTGCTAAGGTTATACTCATTGAAAGATTTGCTGTAACCGGTGGAATGTTAACAACCGGCGGTGTGGCTAATTTTTGTGGTCAGATGAATGGGCAGGGTGAAGTATTTGATTCCATTCTCACCGATCTGAAAGATTTTCAGGCATTAGGAGGTCCCAAACGTGATTCTGTCTTTCATTATGAAATCCTGGCAATTATTCTGCAAGAGCTTCTTTACCGGCGCAAGGTTAAGTTACTTTTGCATACCCGATTTGTAGATGCTCAGATAAAAAATGGTCAGATTACCGAGTGTTTGGTCAGTGGTAAATCGGGATTAGAAGCCATCCGGGCGAAGCAATTTATTGATTGTACGGGGGAAGCTGATGTCGCCCGCTCTCTCGGTTTTCAGACAATAAAGGGCAGACCTTCGGATAATCTGCAATTACCTATGTCACTGATGTTTTTTATTCGTCATGTTGACCCGGAATATGCAAAGATTCAACTCCCAGAAGGCTGGTTTCAGCGTATTGAAACCAAGGAAGATCTGCCAATGACCAGTATCTGGCCGGATGGCCCCGGTGCCAATGCGATTAAAATTAAAATACCCATGTTTGATTCAACAAACACAGAAAGTCTAACAACCGCGGAGATCCACGCCCGCCGACGAATGATGGAAGTATTAGATTATTTCCAGAGAGTAGAGAAAAAAAACTGGTTATTGGATCATTGTTCTCCAATTATTGGTATTCGTGAAGGCTGCCGGATACTGGGTGATTACGTACTCACCGTTGATGATCTGCGTGCCGGACGCGCATTTGAAGATGGTGTCGCCCGGGGAACCTATTATCTGGACGGTCATAAACCTGATGATGATAAACGCACCTATATTTTACCAAAAGATCAATTAGAAGTACCTCCATACCAGATTCCGATACGCTCATTGATTGCAAAAGACGGAAAAAATTTAATGATGGCCGGACGCTGTTTTTCGGCCGATCAGCTGGCGCTCTCATCAGCACGCGTGAGTACCACCGGATCGATGATGGGACAGGCTGCAGGGATAACCACGGCCCTGGCGATTAAACAGAAATGTAACCCTCGCAGCGTGAATTTTAAGAAAGTACGTCAGATTTTAACACAGAGGGGAGCCCTTTTAGATGTTTGAAATGATATGTGGTCGTCATTGTGAGTCCCGACACGTCGGGAAAGCAATCTATACAATTTTTAGAAAGTAATTGACATAATCGGTAAAATAATAATTTATGCATTTTTCTGTTTTTATCTTGTTAATTGATATCGAAAATAAAAATCTTTAGCTTAAATAAGCAGCGGGTCATCCATCATGAAAGCAATCAATAATGAAAATTCTCCTGATATATAATCCTCAAGCCGGCCACAAACGGGCAAAAAAATTACTACCGTTGGTAGAATCGATGTTTACTGATCACCATATCGATTTCGATCTTTGTTTAACCGACTACCCGGAACATGCCACTGAAATTGTCCGTCATGCTGATTTTGATAAATATGATGGACTCGTTTCCGCCGGAGGCGACGGTACGCTTTTTGAAGTAATTAATGGCTATTATAAGAATCAACAAAAGAAAAAAATTCCAATTGGTGTCCTGCCTACAGGAACCGGTAATGCTTTTGCCCGCGATCTTGATTTACATGTTTCGCAATGGGAAAAAGCGATTGAGATCATTAGCTATAATATGCCCAGGAAAGTTGATGTGGGATATTTCCATACACATGGCCAGGATTATTACTTTTTGAATATTCTGGGGATTGGATTTGTGGCTGATGTTACGGAGACTGCGCATAAATTGAAAATATTCGGCAATATTGCCTATACTTTCGGAGTATTTTACAGAACCATTTTTTTAAACTCAAACCGCCTGATAATGGAAATTGATGGGACAACGATAGAACGTGAGAGTACTTTTGTCGAGATCTCAAATACACGATATACAGCAAATTTTTTAATGGCCCCTAATGCAAAGATCGATGATGGTCTGCTTGATGTAACGCTTGCCGGTAAATTCAGCAGGATCAGACTGCTGCAGTGTTTCCCAAAAATTTTCACGGGTGAGCATATTAATTTAAATGAAGTGGAAACTTTTCAGGCCCGAAAAATAAAAATACAAAGCAATATTCCTAAAGTATTAACGCCGGATGGTGAGCTGGTTGGCATTACACCGGTTGAGATTGAATGTTTGCCCCGGGATATTGAGGTTTTCTGGAAATGAAACACATTTATTCTGTCTATCTTTGGCTGGTAGGATTTTTATATTTTGTTTTCTTCCTGATTTTTGCCCTTGTCGTTTCTTATCTCCTACCTGCCTCAAAATATAATCCCTGGCTGCAAAAGATTCTTAGATCTTTTTTCAAGATAATGAGAATACCGGTTAAAGTGGAAGGGGCGCAAAACATTGATCCGGAAAAGACTTACCTATATATGGCCAATCATGTCAGTCTTTTTGATATTCCATTATTAGGGGGATTCGTCCCCGGATTTATGCGCGGTATCGAAGCACAACGCCAACATCGCTGGCCGCTTTACGGGTGGGTAATGGGTCGCCTTGGAAATATCCCTATTGAAAGAGAAAACATTCATCAATCAATCGGCAGTATCCGTAGATCGGAGAAAACTCTCAAACAAGGTATCTCGATGATTATATTGCCTGAGGGACATCGTACACTCGATGGGAAATTGAGACCGTTCAAAAAACTCCCCTTTTTTCTGGCAAAACAGGTAGAAAGTGAGATCGTTCCTATTGGACTCTCCGGCCTATTCCATTTAAAACCAAAAGATTCCTGGCATATACGGCCCACCCCCCTGGTCATAAAGTTTGGTGAGACTATTCCCGCAGATACCATTCGTTCTCTGGCCGTGGCCGATCTGCGGGATCTGGTACGTGAAGAAATACAAAAATTAATTGAAAGACCCTGAAATCAGTCAACGAGGCCACCAATAAATATTTTATCGGTAATGCCCAGCTATTAAAAAACTGGAAACAGTCCAAATCTCACTTTAAAATAACGCCAAAATACTAGTACCGGCGAACACGGAACCAGTAAATGTTATTGGCGATTTTTCCGTCGTTCTTACGTTAAAAAAAGAGAGCCATGAGTAAAATATCGACCGAAAAAATTGATGGTGTGATTTGCTATTGTATCAAAAAACTCTGTTTTTTAGCAAAAATTTTACTAACCTGGATAATTCATTTGTCGCAAATGCGCAAGGGTTTCCATAAGAGAAGATATCTTATGTAAGCCAATCAAGATAAAGAAAATATGCCCGGTGAAATATCAAAAGAGAAAGATTCTTTGACAGTTCACGGGCAAGATCATTTATTTATCCTTACTTTTTTTTACTGTAAAACAGAACTGACTACCTTTACCGGTTTCACTGGTGACCCAAATCTTTCCACCGATTTTTTCAACAAACTCTCTGCAGAGAATTAGTCCTAATCCTGTGCCCTTTTCTTTAGCCGTGCCGAGTGTACGGTAGAATGTATCTTGCCGGAACAACTTTTTGATATTTTCTTCACTGATCCCAATACCGGTATCGGAAATTTGAATTTGAAGCATATGTTCGTCTTCCTGGGCACATATTTTGACTTCACCTTCTCTGTCTGTGAATTTTATCGCATTGGTCAATAAATTTCTGATCACGGTTGATGTCATGTTCTTATCAGAATACACCCACAGATTGTTCTCGATCTCAGATTTCAGATGAATTCCTTTCTCCTGCGCTCTTTCTGAGAGGAGTGATATGTTTTCTGCAGCAATTTCCTTAATATTCAGATTTTCTCTTTTTAGTTCAATCTCTCCTAATTGAGACCTTGCCCAACTTAGCAAATCAACAAGCAGGTTATAGCCTCTTTCGGCGCTTTTATTGATTGAGACAATCCCTTGCCTGAGTTTATCTTTTGATAATTTATCGAAATGTTTGGCCAGTGTGGCCGAATAGGTTAATAATGTATTAAAAGGATTTTTCAAATCGTGTGCTATAATGGAGAAAAACTTATCTTTTGTGGCATTTGCCTGTGTTAGTTGATCATTTGCCTGTATCAGTTTTGTTCTGCTCTCGGTGATTTCCTTAGACATTTTATTGAATGAATTGGCAAGTATTCCTACTTCATCTGTACCACGATATTCTATTTTTTTATGTGATTCTCCTAAGGCCACAGATTTTGCAGCATATGCCATATCGATCATTGGATTAGCTATCCTGGTACCAAATACAAAGGCAAAGAATAATACAATACAGAGAATAATCAAACCGATCAGCAGTGTTTGTGTGACCAATCGATAAATAAAAGAATCCACTGTTTCTCTTATTTCTATATAATCGTCCAGATAAGCATCTGCGCCAATCACCCAGTCCCAGGGTTCAAAATAAGTATAGAGGGTAATCAGGGTTTTTGGTGTCTCAGAATTATTTTCGACCCGGCTATATATTTTTTCAATGATATCTCCGTTCTTGAGCAATTTTGCTTTACCTATAACTTCTTTGATATAATAATTGCCCTGAGCATCTTTATCTCCCCATATATTTTCTCCATCCCGAGTGCCATTTTTAGAAATAGCATAAGTGCCTTTTTCCTCACCACTTCCTAAAAGTGCAAACAGGTATCCATTCTCGCGAACTTTTGTGGATAAAATCGATTGTCTGAAACTCTCGGCAGATTCTTGTTTTACTCCCACATAAAGCATTCCAATGATTTTACCATTCGAATTCATGATAGGCTCATAGGCCGTCAAATACCAATCATCGACGACGTATGCCCTGCCCCGAAATTTGTTACCACTAAGAATCACAGAAACAACAGGATTTTCCTGTCCATCAGGATTTACCGCAGGAATATAAGTGCCAACGGCCCTGCTATGATCAATATTTTCAACATTTGTGGCAATTCGAAGCATATCACCTGCTTTATTGATTCGTTGAAAAATAGTGCAGGTGGCACCTACCATATCTTTAACATCATCAACGATAGGAGTTCTTTGCTGGATTTTTCTGTTATTACCAAGCCATTTGCCTCCGACCGTCATTTTTGGAATGTCAATATTGGTTTTTTCTTTAGTGAATTGATTAATAGCATTCCATGAAATGTAATCCTGGTTGAGCTCAATAGGACCCGTATTTTGTAGCTTTTCTTTGGCAATATTTAGACTATAATTTACATATTGCTGGGTAAAATCATTGGCGGTTTTACATAAATCATAGAAACCGTCCATAATATGTGTCAAATCTTCAATAATCAATTTATCAATAGCCTTATTTACATAAGATCTTGCATCCTGTCTTTGGATTATACTTAAGAGAGAAATTACAAGCATGGGAAGAATAGCCGACAATAAAGCCAAACCAATAATCTTATGTTTTAATCCTGAGATCATTTATTCTTGTCCCTAATTAATCAACGAACAAATTTACTAAAAATAGTCATGCCTCGCTAAATATTCCCCCTTGTATTTCTTTCTGATTGTAACAAAATCTTGTTATATTAAAGATAAAAATTGCTAATGAATAAGCATCAATACAAATAACTGATTATGTCTTTAACTCTGCAAAAATTAGGTGTGCGCGTATGTCTTCATCTTTTGTTGATCAAAATTATGTTGGAGAACCCGATGGCGTCGTAGTAATAGGTTCCGATTATAAAATAATTGCCTTTAACAAGTCAGCTGAGAGAATTACTGGCTTTTCAAAAAATGAAGTTCTCAAAAAAAAATTTCAGTTGCTTTTCAGTAAAAACAGGCAACATGCGAAATATATTGTTGAGAGTCTGGAAAACGGTAAACCTCATTTAAATTTATCCCTGGACATTACGACCGCTGATTTAACCGAAAAAAATGTATATTCATCGGTTACACCGATAATACGTTCTGATAACACAATAGCCAGTGTGGTATTTATATTCCGTGATACCAGAGAGATGCTTGGTCTGGTTAAGTCCCTGGAAGAAAAAAACATTGAAAGTCTGGATAGAAAAAATATGCTTGAGGCAATTTTTGATAGCCGACTGGAAGGAACTTTTACCATTGATAATAATTGGGAAATTACCTCATTTAATCGTGCTGCCGGGCAAATAACCGGATATACTGAAAAAGAAGCCCTAGGCCAAAAATGTTGGAATATATTCCAATCTAAATTATGCTGTAACGGTTGTCATATGGAATATACGATGGAGAAAAAAGAGCGCTCGATTGATAATGAATTAACGATTAAAAATAAAGACGGTAAACAGGTACCACTTCGGGTAAATTCTGCGCCCCTTTACAATGCCCTGCATGATCATATTGGTGGTATAGAAACCTTCCGGGATATCACTGAGCTGACCAACCTGAGAACACATATTCAAGAGCGTTTCCGGTTCGAGAATTTAGTGGGCCGAAGTAAAACCATGCAGAAAATTTATGATAAACTGGAAAATGTTGCCCAAAGTGATAGTACCGTATTAATAACCGGGGAAAGCGGCACAGGTAAAGAACTGATAGCCCGGGCCATACACATTAACAGCGATAGAAAAAATAAATCCTTTATTGTTGTAAATTGTAGTGCCTTTGCCGAAACCCTTCTCGAAAGCGAACTTTTTGGTCATGAGCGGGGTGCTTTTACCGGAGCGATCCGAACCAAACCCGGTCATTTTGAGTTAGCACAAAGGGGTACGCTATTTTTAGATGAGATTGGCGACATTTCATTGCCCGTCCAGGTAAAATTGCTTCGTGTATTAGAAATGAGAGAGTTTGAAAGAGTTGGTGGAACGAAAACGATAAAAATGGATGTCCGTTTGATTTGTGCCACAAATAAAGACTTGCATGAAGAAGTAAAAAAAGGCCGCTTCAGGGAGGATCTGTTTTACCGGATCTATGTGTTTAATATTCATATGCCCCCACTACGGGAACGTATGGATGATCTGCCATTATTACTGGATCATTTTTTGGAAAAATTAGGCTCAAAATTTGATAAAAAGATACAAACAATCTCTCCGGTAGCGTTTAATCTTCTTAATCGACATCATTGGCCTGGAAATATCCGCGAATTGGAAAATGTGCTGGAGCACGCCTTCGTTTTGTGTCGTAAAAAAGTAATTGAACCGGAACACTTTCCGGAATGGTTATTGGCTCAGGAAAGTAAAGAAGATCCAATTTTTTTCGCGGTAAATATGGAAGACTCTCTAAAAAATACTGAAAAAGTTTTAATCAAATCTACTTTGGAAAAGTACAAAGGCAGCAGAAACAAAACAGCAGATACATTAGGAATTGATAAATCTACGCTATGGCGTAAAATGAAAAAATTCAACCTCCTTTAAATCTGTATCTAATCCTTTTAATCTTGCATTATTGCAATCAAATATTTGGAACATATAAGGAAATTTTTCTTATTAAAGGAATTATTGAAAGGATCTGTGGGTAGGTCTTTTCTTACTCTATCCGCCTGGCTGCATATTCAGAATCCTCGCCTTTGCCTTTTCTAAAAAAGTCATTAACCTGGGGAAGATCGCTTTCCAGGGCCGATTCTAAATCACCCTCATATATTACAGTACCTTTATCTAAAAAAACAATCCTGTCTGCTAAACGACTGATACTTGAGACTTCATGCGTAATCAGGAGAATACTCATCCCTAAATATTCTTTTAGTTTTAAGATCAGTGAATCCAGGGAGGCAAGAGTGACAGGGTCCAGACCGGCAGAAGGCTCATCACAAAAAAGTAAGGGAGGATCTAAAGAAATCGCCCGGGCAAGCGCTGCCCGTTTACGCATACCACCGGAAATTTGAGAAGGTAATAATTCTCCGGCCTGTGCTAAATCAACAAGTTCTAATTTTACCCGAACCAGATCATTAATAATATGGACCGGAAGATTGGTATGTTGTTCCAGAGGAATAGCGACATTTTCAGCAATGGTTAAAGAGTTCATGAGGGCCCCATTCTGAAACAGAACGCCTATGTTAAGGAGTATTTCGCGCATTCGTTCGTCATCATTTACTTCCAGTTTTTTCCCCATGATTAGAATTTCACCTTCCTGTACAGGATATAAACCGATCAAATGTTTCATAACCATGGTTTTGCCGCATCCACTTTTTCCCAGAATAACAGTGATTTTATTGTTATATGCTTTGAATGATATATCATCCAAAATTTTTTTCTGGCTAAAAGTCGCCGAAAGATTTTCAACTTTTATAATTTCTGCTGCCATCATTACCTTTATGTTAATATGCTTGATTATCCTTTATTCGCTCTAGTAGAAAATAAGACCAATGATACTATCGGCTAAAATTACAAGAAAGATGGCCGTTACCACGGCCGATGTTGTATATTTTCCAACACCTTCCGCGCCACCTTTTACATGAAATCCAAAATATGCAGCCGTTTGAACGATAATAGCGGCAAATACCAGGCTTTTCAGAATACCGGTTAAAATATCTTTAAAATAAAGTACTTCAACCATCCGGTTATAGAAAACCATAAAAGACAGATCGAGATAAAAATAAGCGATCAACATCCCACCGGCAATTCCCAGAATGTCCGCCAACACCGTTAGAAAGGGAAAAGTAAACAGGCTGGCATGCATTTTAGGAACGATGATATAGCGGATCGGATTTAAGGCCATGGTTTTTAAAGCATCAACTTCTTCCATGACTACCATGGTTGCAACTTCTGAGGCAATTGCTGACCCACTGCGGCCAGCAATCATAATCGCCGTCAACAGGGGCCCCATTTCACGTGTGATGGCAATGACGACTAAATCCGCAATAAATACATTGGCACCAAATTGACGAAGTTGAGCCGCTGACTGCAAGGCTAGAACCGCTCCGATAAGAAAGGAAATTAGTCCGACAATGGGAACGGCATTGACACCGATAAGTACGGCCTGATTGATGAATTCACCTTTACGATGGAATTTGCTTCTGATAAAATCAGTAAATGTCCAGTAAAACAGATCGGCCAGTAAATAGAGATAGTCACGAATAATTACCGTAAAAGCGTGGTAAACAAATACTCCGATCCGCTCAAATAGCTGAATTTCTGCTTGTGTGGGTGAAGATTTTTGTTCGGGTATGGTAAAAGTATTGATGATTTTTTCAATTTCTGCTGAAGCATTAGTGATATAAACATTAATATTACGCCCGGTAAGTTGTTTTCGAATTTGATTTAAAAAGGTGACACCGGTGCTGTCTATGTGCTTTAGTTGAGAAACATCAATATTGAGAGTGGAACCGGCATATCCGCCAAGAACATTAAATATTTTATCAATATTCCGCTGAACTTCATCCAGGGTCAGACGGTTCTCAAAATATATAGTTTGATGATCCAAACGATAGGTTATTACGGATTGATCGGAATTGGGCAGGGCATTCATCCTTTTTATCATCTGTTTTTATTGGGAACGGATTGCGGTTATTCTTATTTTGTAAAGAAATTTTTGATCTTATCTGAAAAAATTGATACTTCTTCATAAAAGATACCACTCAGCGTAGAGGCCAGAAGGTTCAGATCCCTGTCTTCCAGAAAAACAGAACGGTTAAACTGATGAGATAAGACTATATTTTTATTTTGATTTTCAATCAATTCAAGGCGCACGTCGAAACGGGCATAAAAATCATCCTCTTGTTCATCCGCTTCCAGGCGATAAACGGTCATCGATACTTGATAATCAGGAATTTCACTCCAGGGAGCGGTGGCAACCCGCGTAAATATTGAAGTGGATTGCAGCTGCTTTTCCAGAAGGTTGGTCAGAATTTTGGAGGGGCTGATCGCCCAATGGTGATATTGATAATAGGCGATTTCATGGCTGCGTTTCCTGACAGCAATACGTTGCTGGGCGTAAGCCGGTGGCACACTTACTGGTAAAATTTCACAGGTAGCGATCGTTAGCGGTTTAATGTTCAGGGTGGTATCTGCCACGGAAGGCAGATCCAGTATATAATATTTTCGGATTATAACTTTTTTACCGCATGCTTGCATCATTAAAAGACTAAAAAGCATTATAAAAAGAAATTTATTCATTGTTTTACCTGTCTAAATCCTCATCTGGTAAATCTTCGAATTCAGTACCTCTTAACAATACAGAAGGATCCTCACTAATTATGCGTGATGCTTCATCAAGGTACTCCAGCGTTGATTTTAATCTTTCCAAACTGGTAAAAAAACTTATGCTACCACTTTCAAGATCATGATCTATCAGAGTCAACACGTGATTGGTTTTTTCTATGGCACTACTTAATTGTTCAATTAAGAGTCCAATATTTGCCTTTTTTAATTTTACGCTTATTCCCCGTACATTTGATAAAATTTCTTCCAGCGTGTCACCGACCGCTAAATGATGTATCTTTTCCACTGATGTAAGCAATAATCCACTGATCGTATCAATCCTGGCGATCGTTGCCTGACTCTGATTGATAATTTTACGAATATCCTTACGATTTTCTACTAATACCTTATCAAAATTGTCAAAAGCATGGGTGGCACTCTCCGTTAGTTTCGTAATTTTATTCATGTTTTCCGGTTGGGAGAAACGATTTAGATTGTTTAGTAAGAGTTCTATTTTTTCTGCAATAATTTCCGCTTTACCGGTAATCGCTTCGGTTACAGAACCTCCGGCCTGGATGAATTGCCCTGGTTCCATGAGTTCAGATTCATTGCTGCCCCCGCGTATTTCAATCATCTTAAGTCCGGTGATGCCAATAAGTTCAATATCAGCATAGGTATCTTTTTTTATCGGAGTGCCCGGTTTCAGGGCGACTGTCACGATGATTCGGCTGATGTCTTCCGGATCGATCTTTATATTCTTGATCGTGCCAACTCCCAACCCCAGATATTTCACCGGGCCACCGACTTCCAGACCGCTGACTGATATATCTTTATAGGTTATCAGATAAATATCTCTTTTTTTCAAAAATTTTTCGCTGCCGATAATCACAAGCAGTACCAGAAGAGCTGATAAACCGATAACGATAAATAATCCCAGTCTATATTTTTGAGAACGTGTTGGCATTCATCATTTCCATAAAATTGAATACTCAAATATATTGTTGATGTTACTTAGTAGCAATTAGTTTTTTAATATTCAATACAGAATTAACGACATCATCCGTTGAATAATTAAAATTGAGTATATCACATAATTATTAAACAAGAAATAGATCAAAAGATATTGCGAGGTTTATTCTCATAGAGAACTATTAAAATCGAAGATACTATCTGTCCCGTGAAATAAAGATTCAACATCATATGTTTCAATTTTTTTACCGTTTGCCATTTCTACATAAGAACAGGCAATCGCATCCTTAAATGTACCTAAAATGGAGCTAATTAATGCCAGGTTTGAAGAAACCTCATTCTGCGGTAATACCTGGCAAAGATTTTTCCAGATTACTTCCTGCAAAAGGTTAACGATTGTTTGAATTTCATACAAATCAAAATTTGATTTGAATCTCATCCGTGATATTTTGTCAGCATATTTAGTGATCTGAATAATATTTTGATATTTTACACAAAGAAGCAGTTGATTAAAGAGAGCGTTTAAATGCATTGGGGTTTCAGGGTTATTGTAATGTCGCAGATGATAGTTATTCTCTAATGCAAAAGAAACTTCCTGTAATATTTTTCCGGATCTGGTTTTAAGAATGTTTACTATATTCATATCTATCTCCTATTTCTTTAAATGGTACTGTAAAAAACCACCGCGGGCTAGGGGTTGTTTCATTCTTTATTCTAGTTTTAATACAACTTTTGATATTACCTGTAAATTTTTCTCTACAAAAAGAAACAATATTTATGCCAAGATAATTGTAATTAATTTTGAGTCGACAGAAAGCCTGTTATTACGATTTTCCAATAATCATACCATTCATAATGCTGACAGATACAATAATATATTGCGCAATTGCAATTAAATTAAGTAGCAATATTGCATCTCAACAACATTATCCCCCCTGCCCATTTTCCTAACTATTTATTATTATATCAGTTAACCTAATATTTGTTTCTTGGCCTGGTATTTGATATCTAAATATGTAATTCAGAATGTATTAAGGTGGAGTTAAAAATGAAAAAAGTGATTAAAAAGATTGTCCGCGATTTGGATAAACTAAATGGGGAGACGCCGGAACAAGAGGGGGCCATAAAGCTTTTTAAAAATGCTTTAGATCAGGCCTCTCATTTGGATGTAAAAACTAAAGACTTAATAAACATCGCCCTCGCTATTTCTCACCAGCCTTACGGATTTACTGACCGGAGTATCAAAATCGCATTGAATGATGGTATTAGTCAAGAAGAAATCATAGGCGCGGCATCTTTGGCTCTAATCCAATTAAACGGCGTTGCAATATCTGCTATAAAACCATTGATGGATTCCATACATAAATATTACCTGGAAAATTTAAGATCAGATTGCTATTGGCTCGATACCCGTTAAATCATTAACCAGGCAAAGCTATAACCAAATTAAGATAAGAAGATTCTAATGATCAGTATCAAACATATATTAGTACCAACCGATTTCTAAGTTTTTGTTCTCTGAGAATAAAATGAGGTGCAAACAATGAAGAAACAGGATACCTGGGAAGGCCTTTTTTGGCGACAACATAAATATAATGAGCGTGTCAAAATTAAAAGCGGAACATATTTAAAGTCTTACTGTCCTTACTGCTCCAAAGAATTAACAAAGGATAGCAAATTGATATTAGAATTTTTATCTCCACAGGACAGAATTGGCCAAATTGAATTAAGCCCTTATTTAAATGTATTCGAACACAGAACGGATTTGAATCTGCAGGAAGGAACCGAACTGTCCGACCTGAGATGTCCTCTCTGCCATACCTCCCTGGTAATCACAGAAAAAAAGTGTGCCCGCTGTAAATCGAATGTCGCCAGCATACTTATTGGTAGTACAACCCTCAGAGTCCCCTTTTATATTTGTATGCGACTTGGATGTCACTGGCATAGTTTATCACCGGAACGCGAAAAACGCATCATGTTGGAAGAAAGCGATGAATGGTAAAAAGACAAAACACATAAGATCGATTTCATTATATAGTTTAACACTGGTCGCCTATTTAATAGGAATCGCTGGATTCTTCTATCAGGATGCCCTGGAATCTTCCGATCGCTTTTATCTTAGGTCTACAGCCGGAGATATATTATTTGAACATAAAAAGCATATCAAAACAACTGAAAACTGTGCCGACTGCCATCATAATATAATTTTCTCTGATGAAAGAACATCCTGTTCTGAATGTCATGATGATGATTTTAGTGAAGAAGATTTTATACATACGGAATTGAAGGATATTGAAGAACATACCTGTACCGGGTGTCATAGGACTGACGAATCTAAAAAACCAGAGAACTGTCGTTTTTGTCACTCCAATGGCGAAGATTTTGAGAGTTCAGATATCAAATGTATAGAATGTCATGATTCAAATTACACTCCCGAATTGTTAACACATGATGAAATGCAGGATATTGAAGGACATCAGTGTACCGGTTGTCACCAGCCAAAAAATATTAGTGATATTTATCATAGCCAATGCAATACCTGTCATAAAAAAAACAATCAGGATATTTTTTTTGATAGTGAAGGAAAAATATCCTGCAATAGGTGTCACCTAAAATAAATAATAAGGTTCTTATCAATGCTTAATATCATCTCGAAGCCTTTAGGAACGGTTCCCCATTATGATAAATGGGAAAAAAAGATTCTACATATTCCGAATCCGGATTATATTGTACTCCCCCTCGAATATCCGGGACAGATATTGCACAAACCTACCGTACAGATCGGTGAGCAAGTATATAAAAATCAGATCATCGGCGAATCCAATTTGGGACTGTGTGTTCACAGTCCGATCAATGGTGTCGTCGAAGATATCCTCTCCGTCTGGACCGCCAGGAGCTTTCATGTACCCGCTATTCTGATCCGGAGAAATGATATATGCAATCCGCAAGATCAAATCCCTAATGGGGAAAAGACAGATTTACCCCTGATACCAAAATTGAAATCTTTAGGTGTGATTTCACCGTGGACAACCCCTGGCCGATTTCACCACGAAGAAATTGATGATAATTTCCCACGGCTAAAAAAAATCATCATTAAGGGTGTGAATGAAGAGCCTGGTGTTTTTGTCTTTGAACTGCTCCTGGAACAAGAAGTGGATACGATACTGGAAGGATTAAAAAGTATTTCCCATCTTGCGCCTCGGGCTGAAGTTTATCTTACAGTACCGGAATACCTGTTTGATTTTGCCCAAAAGAAATTCGGACATTTAGTAGAGGTAATCAGTCTTTCAAGGAACTATCGGGACCGTATTGAGGCTCTTACCGTGCCCAAGATAACAAAAATGAACATTCAGAATACACAGCCTTACAGAGCCTATGGTATTGGCGTAATATCCGTTGAATATCTATTTAATCTTTGTAAAGCGTTGAATAAAAATCAACCCTTTATATATAAATATTTAACAATTTCCGGAACGAATATTCCTAAACCATATACGGTGCGAATTCCGATTGGGACAACGATACGTCATGTACTTCATTCCTTGGGACTTAGTGTCACATCTTATTCGAAAATACTGGTTGGTGGGCCCATGAAGGGAATTGCCCAATATACAGATCTAACACCATTGACAAAAACCAGCCATGGCCTTTATCTCCTTGAAGAAGAGAAAATCCCCAGTGAGGTGAATTTAACATGTATTAATTGTGGAAAGTGCACCCGGATTTGTCCTGTAAATCTCCAGGTACATCTTATCGGACGATTCGCAGAATATAACAGATTTTTGGATCTTTTTGATCTTCACCCGGAGGCTTGTAATGAATGTGGGTTATGTGCCTATGTTTGCCCGGCACATCGCCCACTGGTACAATTGATACAACTATCAAAAAAATATACTGAGAGGCAAGATGAATATAAATCACAAATTGAATGTAGCAGCCAGTCCACACTGGAGAGATGGGAGCGCGATTTCCAAAACTCAAAAAATCTGGTTGATAGCACTGTTACCGGCATTACTGGCCAGCCTTTACAAATGGAAGTTTGAAGCTCTATACATTGTGGCTCTTTGTATCGCTTTTTCAGTAACTCTGGACGCATTAACAAATAAATTTTTTCCCTCAAAGGACGACACGGGTAATTGGAGCAGCGTCACTCTGGCAGTCATACTGGCTTTATTTCTACCGGGAAATTCGCCCTGGTGGTTAGTATTCATCGCTTGTTTTATCATGATTATTTTCGGCAAAAAAATCTACGGTGGACTTGGCTCCTATCCCGTACATCCTGTTCTTCTCACAGTGGCCATGTTGAGCGCATCCTGGCCTTCCAGATTCGACTATACATTATCTGTTATCGGTAAAGACTGGGGGATTAAAATGATCGAACCACTCCGGTTGATTAAAACATTGGGAAATAGTGCGGAGCAGGTTTTTTCACCGGGTGATCTTATCTTAGGAAACCAGGTTGCCGGTCTTGGCAATGCTATGGTTATATGGTTATTAATAGGCGGAATATTTTTATTACTGATGAAAGAAATAACCTGGCATATCCCGCTTTCGTTTTTATCAGGTGTTTTTATAATGGCAATAATTTTGTGCTTGGTAGACAGTGAAAAATTTACTTCAGCACATTTTCATCTACTCTCAGGGAGTACTGTCTTCGCAGCATTTTTTTTAGCCACCGAACATACAACATCTCCGGTTAATAATATTCCTATGCTGCTTTATGGTCTATTAGGTGGTTGTTTATTGGTGATCATCCGCTCCTTTTCGGTCTATTATGACGGCATTGCTTATACAATTCTGCTTATAAATCTATGTAATCCCCTTTTAGACGCAATCACACCTAAAATACAGGGCGTGGAGGTCAGACAAAATGCGTGATCTCTTTAAATTAGTACTGGTATTAACTCTGATTTGTGCCGGAACAGCGGGTACGTTGCAAATATTGCAAACCCAATTATCACCACAAATTGAAATGCAAGTCGATCTTTTTATCAGAGGACCCGCCCTCAACCGCCTGTTTAGTCAACCAGCGCAGGAACTATTAAAACACAAAATCTTATATCATAGAGGGAATGATCAAATACCAATATTTTATATTCTGGACAATCAGAATTTTAAAAAACTCGGGATAGAACGCATAGGAAAAGGCGGTTATGGAGGAGATGTTCTGGTTATGATTGGTGTTGACCTTCAATCAAGAAAACTCATAGGCCTGGAAATAATTCAACATTCTGAAACGCCCGGAGTCGGCTCCAGGATAGAAAATATTACTTTTAGAAAACAATGGAAGAATATATCTATCGATAAAACGGTGGAACTCAGGTCCACGGGGGGACAAATTGATGGTATCTCGGGCGCTACTTATTCCTCGCAAGCCGTTATAAATGCAACCAATGGGATCATTAAATTATTACAGGATAACGAGAAAGAGATCTTATCCTTTATTGAAAATGATAGTAACCGTAAAAACATTCATTGATCCAGGGAGATGCGTTAGGATGACTTTTAGAGAAACATTAATTCATGGATTTTGGAAAGATTTACCTCCATTTCGTCTGGTATTGGGTTTATGTCCGGCACTCGCCGTGACGTCAAGTGCAGAGAATGGACTGGGAATGGGGATAGCCGCAACATTTGTTCTTGTGTTTTCTAATATGTTGATATCCATTTTAAGGAAAGTTATACCAGATAGAATCAGGATCGCCAGTTATATTGTTATTATTGCCGGACTGGTTGTATCAGTAGAACTGATTATGAAAGCATACTTCTTCTCGCTGTCTCAGCAATTGGGCATTTTTATACCTTTAATCGTAGTTAACTGCATAATTTTAGGTCGTGCTGAGGCTTTTGCCTCAAAGAATCCGGTGCATCTTTCAATCGCTGATGGATTTAGTATCGGATTAGGATATACCCTCTCACTTACAATGGTAGGAATTATCCGGGAGGTTCTGGGTGCCGGAAGTATTTTTTCAATATTAATATTTGGTGACAGTTTTGAACCCTTTGTTTTTATGGTAAAAGCACCCGGAGCTTTTTTATGTCTGGGGGTATTGTTGGGATTAATGAATGCCTGGAGTCTGAAAAGAGGCGAAAATTTTTTACAAACTTAGAGGTGTGTCGTGGATTTAATTATGATTGCACTCAGTGCAATTTTTGTTAACAACATATTATTGGCCCAGTATCTTGGTAACTGCCCCTTTTGTGGTGTGTCAAAAAAACTTTCTACTTCTATTGGTATGGGAACATCAGTAATATTTGTTGCCGTTCTGGCATCTGTTTTCACATGGATTGTCTATAAATATATTCTGGTAGTTTATCATATTGAATTTATCATGACCCTTGTATTCATATTAATTATCGCATCATTGGTACAATTTGTCGAAATCGTTTTAAAAAAGAAAAGCAAAGTACTCTATAATGCCCTGGGAATTTATTTACCATTAATAACTACCAATTGCGCTGTTATGGGGATCGCATTATTGAATATAAAACAAGACCTGAACTTTCTTGAGATGTTAGTTTTTTCGACCGCCAGTGCACTGGGATTTTCTCTGGCACTTATTCTTTTTGCCAGTCTGAGACAGCGACTTCTTATCTCACCGGTTCCCAAACCGATGCAAGGAACGGCTATTGCTCTGGTAACGGCAGGGATTATGTCCTTAGCTTTTCTGGGCTTTAAAGGTATGGCAGGTTGAAAAAAAATAAGGCGCATTTTATAAATATAAATTAGTGAACATTATTGTAACAATTAAAACCAAAATGAGATACAAATATGTTACCTGTATTAATTTTATCCGGTATCGGATCTATTGCAGCAATGATTTTATGTATTGCCTCCAGAATTTTTCATGTTGAAGAAGACCCCAGAATCAAGGGCGTATTAAATATTCTTCCTGGTGCCAATTGTGGCGGATGTGGATATGCCGGTTGTAATAGCTGTGCCGAGGCAATCATTAAGGGTGAAGCACCGGCCAATGTCTGTGTGGTAGGACAAACAGAGGTTGCTACTCGGATCGCAGAGTATCTGGGTATGTCCATTGTTGAAAGTGAACCGGAAATTGCCATACCTGATTGCCGGGGAGGTATTCGTTCTCTGAAGAAATATAATTATCTGGGTTTTGATGACTGCAGGGCAGCCCTGTTGTTTTATAATGGTCCCATTAAGTGTGATCATGGTTGTATCGGATTAGGAACCTGTGTAAATGCATGTAAATTCGGGGCAATAGAGATGGGTGAGACTAATTTACCTGTTTTTAATCCCGACAAATGTGTTGGGTGCGGAGAATGTGTACGTGCTTGTCCAAAAGGGATTATTTCACTTATTTCTGAAAAATCAAAAATACTACACTGGAATCAATATACGGAGTGCTTGGCACCCTGTCGTCAAAAATGCCCCGCACAAATCGACATTCCCAGATATATCCATTATATAAAACAAGGCAGATATGCGGAGGCCTTATTAACAATAAAAGAGCACAATCCCCTACCATTGACTTGTGGTCGTGTTTGTCCTGAACCCTGTGCTCTTGCTTGCAGAAGGACGATCGAAGATGAACCGGTGGCAATTAACTATTTAAAACGTTTTGTGGCCGATTGGGAAATGAATTCTGGCCGAAGATTAAAAGTTCCGGTTTCTTCGTCCACAGAAAAGAAAATTGCTGTCATTGGAAGTGGTCCGGCAGGACTATCAGCAGCCTATTATCTTAGACGTTTGGGTCACGATGTAGTGATTTTCGAAAAAATGCCCAAACTTGGAGGTATGTTAAGATATGGTATACCGGAATATCGCTTGCCTAAAAAAGTGCTGGATTGGGAAATTGACGGTATTTTGGAACTGGGAATAATCGCCCAAACTAATATTGAATTTGGAAAAACAAAAACACTCTCTGACCTTAAATTTGAAAAATTTGATGCTGTTTTTATTGCAACCGGTGCCTGGAATGATTACAGATTGGATATCGAGGGTCATGATGCCAAAGGTATTATCAGCGGAATAAATTTTCTCGAACGATTTCAAAATGGAGGCAATGTGACCATTGGAAATCATGTTATCGTAATTGGAGGAGGCAATACAGCCATTGATGCTGCACGAAGCGCGTTACGTATGAGTGCGAAAGATGTTTCCATTGTCTATCGCCGCTCAAGAAATGAGATGCCCGCAAATCCGGCAGAAATTATCGCCGCGGAAGAGGAAGGTATCAATATCAGATATCTTTGTGCGCCTAAGAAGATTAAAAAAAACAAAGCAAAAGTTTCCGGACTGGAAGTTATAAAGATGAAACTGGCAGAACCGGATCCCAGTGGAAGACGGCGACCGGTTCCTATTGAGGGTACAGAGGAAATTATAAAATGTGACATGATCATTGAAGCGATCGGACAAAAACCCGATAATGATTTTATCGAAAGTGACCAGTCTTTAAAAATGCTAAATCTTACCAGATGGAATACGATTGATGCCGAAGAAGGAACACTGCAAACTGACATTCCTTTCGTTTTTACCGGAGGAGATTGCTTTACAGGACCTGGATTAGTTGTTGAGGCAATTGCGGCGGGGAGATATGCTGCGCGCTCCATCCATTATTTCGTGATGGAAGGGCAGATACCTCCCATCTATGAACGTCAAAACGATTTGATACCCGAATCATTATTGAAATCGATCAGTGGGGTCGAGCCAAAACCCAGAGTTTACGAACCGATTGTGACACTTGAAGATCGTTTAGGGACATTTAAAGAAGTAGAAGGCGCCATAGATGATGAAGACGCACTGTATGAAGCGACCCGGTGTCTGAATTGTGGCACATATTGTTATGACCGCGAAGAACAGGAAAAAATGGCAGAAATTAAAGCATAAATATGCTTTTAAAATATATTGAATGATATGAAGCAGCTATTGATTACAACCTTTAAAAATATTACAGGATAATAAAATGGATGTGCATTTACCTGGTATTTTAGTTACCGGGGCCTCCGGTTTCATCGGCCGGAATTTTATAGAAGCATCAAGGACTAATTATCGTCTTTTCTGTCTAGCGCGACGTTCGCAAAACGAAGCAGGTGTTCCAAAACATAAAAATCTTTTATGGATACAAGTCGACATAGCAAAATGGGATACCTTTAGAGAGGCCGTTAAAGTGATAAAAGATCATGGCGGCGTTGACTATGTGCTTCATCTGGCCGGATATTACGATTTTAGTAATAAATGGAATGATGAATACCAGCGTACAAATGTAAAAGGTACCCATAATGTGCTCAAGTTAGCAAAATTGTTAGGGATAAAACGATTCATATTTTCGAGTTCTCTTGCTGCTTGTGAATTTCCTCCCGTTGGAGAATCTGTTTCCGAAGATTATCCCCCGGATGCAGATTTTCCCTACGCCTGGAGCAAACGTAAGGGTGAAAAATTGATCAAAGAACATCAAGAATGGTTTCCTTGCACGATTGTTCGGCTAGCGGCTGTTTATAGTGACTGGTGTGAATACCCACCCCTTTATATATTTTTAACAACCTGGCTTACCAGGAACTGGAAGTCAAAAATTATAGGCGGAAGGGGCAAATCAGCGGTAACCTATTTACATATCCATGATCTTATCAGGTTGTTTTTTCAAATAATTGAAAAAAGTAAAACTTTACCAAGATATAGTATATATAATGCCAGTCCGAATCAACCAACTTCTCATCTTGAACTTTTTCGATCGTCAACACGGTATTATTATGGTCAGGAAAATAAACCCCTTCGAATACCCAAGCTTTTTGCGGTACCTTTTATTTTTCTTCGTCAGTTATTTGGGGGTTTGGTGGGCAAACCCCCTTTTGAAGTATTATGGATGATGAAATACATTGATCAACAGTTAAATGTGAATGCAAATAATACTTATACTGCCCTTTCATGGAATCCAACCTCACGGTACTTAATCGAACGAAGATTATTATTCATGATCGAAAATATGAAGAGTCATTCAGATGTGTGGCACACAAGGAATCAAGCAGCACTAAATCGTGAAACCGAACGTCCAAACTTTCTGATCTATGAGATTTTAATTGAATTGAAAGAGGATCTGATTGATAATATTTTTAATCACATTACATCGGTTGATAATATTGAGCAGTTCCGGAACTATTATAAAATGGATCGCGATTATTTAAAATGGTATATAAGATTAATCTACCAATTAATTGCAAATACAGTACGCAGTGGTGATCGCGTTCTGTTACGTAATTATGCCCGTATAATCGCCCATCGAAGGTTCATGGAGAAATTTAACTGTGATCAGGTCTGTAATGTTCTGCTAAGTATAGAGAAAATAATTAGTAACACCCTTCGCGATAGGAATGAATTAATAAAGATGCAACAACGGGTCTACGATCATATTACCATGTCCTTTCAATTGGCGATTGATGAAGTAAGGGATACCTTTGAAATGCTTGACAAAGAATTACCCGACGGTTTTGATATGATTGAAGAAAAGATTCCAATGATGAAAAGCGCAGACCTGGAATTAATTATCCATGGTCTCGAAGATATCGGTCAGGAAATATTAGACAGGCGGGTGATTGATATCCCCAACTCAAGAGTATCGGATTAGATATATATATAACAATAAATAAGAGATAATAGATGCTCGCATTTGGTCCTGTTCCATCAAGACGGTTGGGACAGAGTTTAGGGATAAACAACATTCCGACAAAGTTTTGTACCTATTCATGTGCATATTGCCAGGTCGGAAGAACTGATAAAAAAATCAGTGTAAGAAAGGAATTTTACCAACCGGAGGATGTTTTTTGTGATGTACAAAGCTTACTGGTTAAAGTAAGGAAGAAAAACAGGAAAGTTGATTATTTTACTTTTGTTCCAACAGGGGAGCCAACTCTTGACATTAACCTTGGGAATGAAATCGACTTATTAAAATTTTTAGATATAAAAATTGCTGTTATCACCAATGGTTCCCTTATATCACTTAGTGATGTAAAAAGGGACTTAATGAAATCAGATTATATTTCCATAAAGATAGACTCTATTGACAATGGAATCTGGAATAAAGTTAACAGGCCTATAAAGAATATTAAACTGCCTCAAATCTTGGAAGGAATATATGAATTTTCCAAAAACTATCATGGCCAGCTGGTTACAGAAACCATGCTTATTGATGGAATTAATACCAATAAAAAAGGGATTACAGATATTGCCAATTTTCTATCATTAATTGATCCGGATATTTCATATTTATCAATACCCCGGAGACCACCATATAAGAAGTGGGCCATAATTCCGGATGAAAACACAATCAATCGATGTTATCAAATATTCAAAGAGAATCTTGACAATGTCGAACACCTGATTGGCTATGAGGGGAATGCCTTTACCTACACAGGAAATGTTGAAAAAGATATACTAAACATCACTGCTGTGCACCCGATGCAAAAAGAGGCTGTCGAACATCTGTTAAATCAGGCGCATATTAATTGGGATATAATAAATAGACTGATTACGTCCAAGAAACTGATTGAATCAGAGTATAGGGGGCATAAATTTTATATGCGGTATCTTCCGGAAAGAACTGAAATGAATCACATCAGTTGATTTAAGATCTTATGTGAGAAATAACCCGTCAGAGATTTTGCCACTAAAAACTTAAAAGTGCAATTTTTTACCTATCTACCCGGTACAAACGCTTAGTAATTCATCAACTTTGTCTTTAATCGCTGCCGCACAAAAGGGCTTTTCAAAAAAGCGGTCTTTTAAAATCATCTTGGCCCGTTTGGCCAGATCCGAGGTTGGAAATGCCGTGATAGCAATAAAAGGTATGTTCTTTTTATCCCTATAGGCATTCCGTATCAATTGCACACCATCTCCATTATTAAGGTAGATGTCCGATATCACCAGATCAAAATCAAAGGCACGCAGAGCGCTCACTGCTTCATTATAATCAGAAGCATCTCCTACTTCGTATCCCAAATCCTCCAACTCGAATCGTAACGCCTGGCGAATAGACCTTTCATCTTCCACAATCAATATTTTTGCCATTCGATTTCCCCTTATCTTTTTACATTTAAATCGCAAATCTTATGCCAACCTTTTCCACCTGATATAAAAATGATTGTTACTTTTTGATAATTAATCACTTAGATATCATTTCCAAAATTGCAACCCATCACATAAAAAATAATATGAGAACAATCGTTCATGAAATGTGAATGATCATTCACATTTTGTGAACGATCATTCACATTTTTTTTATACGTAGCTTGCTAATTTTCTTACTCATCCATTCACGTGTGATTCCGGCATCGTTGGCAGCCAGATTATAGTTCCACTGGTTTGCCTCGAGTATATTTTCAAAATATTTCTTTTCAAATAATTCAAGTGCTTCCCGATAGGCCACCGGCAAATTTTCCAACGGAACTATTTTTTCTTTTATCTTCGACTGATCTTTCTTATCAGGCCTTAGGGGCCGGATCGATAAATTGGCCGGCGTAATTAATTTATCTTCACAGAGGACAAAAGCATCTTCAATGATATTCCTCAATTCCCTGACATTTCCGTAGAAATCATAATCCATCATCAATTGAAGCGCTTCTGTAGATATTTGAATATTTTTGTTGCGCTCCCGGTTAAATTTTTCCAAAAAAAATTGGGTCAATAAGGGTATATCCTCTTTTCGCTTTCGCAAAGGAGCAACATCAATGGTGATCACATTTAGGCGAAAAAAAAGATCCGCCCGAAAAGCACCATCATTAACCAACTGCTTCAGATCCCTATTACTGGCTGCAAGAACCATAATATCCACATCAATGGGCGCCTTCCCACCGATCCGGTAAAAGCTTCGCTCTTCCAGGACCCGTAACAGACGAACCTGAAGATGTAACGGTAATTCACCGATTTCATCGAGAAAGATGATACCTCCTTTGGCAATTTCAAACTTACCCTGTTTGGCGGTATGGGCACCGGTAAATGTTCCCCTTTCATAACCGAAAAGTTCGCTCTCAATCAGATTTTCCGGAATGGCGGCACAATTGATTGGAACAAACGGAGCATTCCGGCGGGGGCTCAGCACATGGATGTTTCTTGCCACCAGGTCTTTTCCGGTACCACTTTCGCCATATATCAGACAGGTTGATTTGGCATCGGCTGCTATTTTCTTAATTTTTTTGATTAATTTTTTTATCAGCTGGGATTGACCGATAATTTTAAAATCTGAGTATTGTTGTTGAATCGTTTCTTTAAGAATGCGATTTTCAAATTCCAGCAGGTCAATCTTCTGCTTTTTAGTGATTAAATTCTCTATCCGGAAAGTTAATTCGTCAAGCCCAAATCCTTTGGATATAAAATCATCCGCGCCTGCTTTCATCGTGTTGATAGCATTCTCCACTGTTTCAAAGGCGGTCATGGCCAATACTGATGGTTGATACCATTGAGAACTCGCTGCTTTTATTATCTCTAAACCATCCTCGATTTCCGGCACCATAAGATCGGTGACAATTAGATTAAATTCGTGGTCTTTCATCAAATCAAGTGCTGTTTTCTTATCGGAAGCGGTTTTTACTTCATAATCCGGGCGATCTTCAAAATTTAATTCTATCCCCTTTAACATGGTCGGCTCATCGTCGATAATCAGGAGGTGAAACATGTGCTTTATCCTTTGTTTGATATAAACTTGATGCAATATTTATACGGTTGTATCATATGATCTCCTAGGCATGCATGTTAAGGCAGCCCAAAGCAGCAAACATATCTCAAATTCTACTGTGTCATTTTGCAAGGATCTTCCTTCGTGCAGAGGTGATTTCGACACGCAGGAAGATTCATTCTGAATGACATCAAGACTTTTTCAATCGCCTAACTTATCCTCCGGGGTGCATATTATAATGTATTTGATTATAATAGCCTAACAACGTGATAATACATAACATCATGCACACGATCAATGCAAATCAGGAAGAATTATCGTGAAATGTGAGCCTTTCCCCTTTTCACTTTCAACTTTAATTTTTCCCTGATGTAGAATGACGGCTTTTTTAACCATCGCCAGTCCCAATCCGTGACCCTGTTCTTTCATCGAGAAAAACGGCCGGAAGATCATGCCCATGCGATCTTTATCGATCCCGATCCCCGTATCCGATACACGAATAATCGTCTGATGGTCGGCTCTCTGGGTTTCGATCGTTATCTTTCCCTCTTCAACAATCGCTTCCACAGCATTACTGAGCAAATTGCGAATCGCCATCGACAGTAAATTGGAGTCCCCTTGTATCTCGGCAAGCACCGGATCGTATTTCCTCTGGACAGGAATTGATTTAAACTGTATCGCTTTAACCTCCGCCTCAATCAATTCATTTATCTGTACCGGTTGTTTATCGATTTCAGTCCAACGGGCAATATCCAGCGTTTTCCCGATAAAATCTTCCAGCTTCTGGGTGGCCAGGAGTATCTCCGTCGAATATTTTCTTAAGGGATTTTTATCCTCGATCCGCCGATGCATGCCATCTGCTAGCAAATGAATTCCGCTCAGCGGATTTTTTAAATCATGGATAATATAGGCCGCGAATTCACCGATCATGATCAGGCTCTCGTTAGATATCTTTTCCTCGATCATTTGTTGTAATTCCCGGGATAGTTTATTAAGGGAACGAACCAGGTGACCGATCTCGTCTTCCCGTTCGATCGGTACACGGGCATCCAGGTTTCCTTTGCCGTATTCACTGGCCAGATGTACCGCCTGTTTAATGGGACGGGAAATGGAAACCGCAAAGACATAAGATAAGATCAGGCTGATCAGTATCGCCAGAACTCCAATAATCAGAATGGTTTTGAGCAAACCGGCATAGGTATCCTCGACACTATATTTTATCCTGGCCGTCCCGATACGTTCATTCAATTCAAAGATTGGAACTGCCGTATCCCAGATCTCTTTTCCCCCGGTCTGCGGCAGTTTTTGTAAAATAACCGTGGGAGAGGAAAGCGCTTTTATGGTCAGAGAATCCTGATATTGCTGACCGCGCAGTTCCGGGGTATCGGAAGCAATAATCAGACCACTGGTATCCAGAATGGCAATCGAGGCAATATCCGGACTTTCGATCATGGCGTCGATCAGTTGTTGCAGTGTGCTGTAATCATCCAGAAGAATCGCATTGAGGCTGGTATAGGCCAGGGTTTGGACGAGGCTGAAAGCTTTTTCCTGGGCCTGTTTGAGTAGCATTTGTTTCTGATAATAAAAGACCGCCGTCGAAACGAATACCAGAACAATAATTACCAGCAAGGCAAAATAAATAAAAATTCGGGGTTGCAGTTTTACCTTTTTTAGTGATGCAATAAAGCGATTTTTGTGTTTAGCTGTTTCTAATTCACTCATCGAACCTCACACGATGATAATAAATAAATTCATAAGGACTTACCGCTAGTGATTTTATTTTCTCTGTATTATAGGCAAAATGTGATTTTATGTGGGCATAAAAAATGGCTGGCGTGTCATTCAAAACAATTTTAACAATCTCTCGATATATCTCATGACGAGTCATTTCATCGATTTCCTGAAAGGACTGTTCCAGTAAAGAATCAACTCTTTTGTTCTGATAACGCATCCAGTTGTTGGGTGATCGGGAATGAAACAAGGCATATAAAAAATTACCTGGATCACCAATCAGTTCAGCACCATAGCCATCCAAAAACAAATGACAATCTTCATTTCTCAGGGCCTCTTGATATAATGCTATTGTACTATAATATTTCAGATTTAAGGATATCCCGATTTTTGCTAATTGTGATTTTATAATCTCAATTTTTGTTTTTCTATCCTGCATTAAGTCAGAAATATAAAAATTAAGGGATATACCGTCGATATAGCCGGCGGTAGCTAGTAGTTTTTTAGCCCCCTCTTGATCAAAATCCGCTTGGTTCAGGTCATCAAAACCAGAATATATAAGTGGCAAAGGACCTTTGGCTACAATTGCATTTCCCCGATTGGTTAATAATACGGTTTTTTTCAGGTCGATCGCCTTTAATATCGCTTGTCGTAACCGGACATTGTTAACCGGATCATTCTTCAGATTAAAACCAATAAATAAAGTGCTCAGTGACTTTTGGACATAGTACTCAACACTGCCCAGCCATTTTAAACGGTCCAGCCAAAAACCGCTTACCATGTAAAGAATATCCAATTCACCTTTCTTGAAAAGCAACTCCGGATCTGGTGTATTTTCAGGATGAACAAACCGAATCTTATTAATTCGATTTTCTTCACGATAGTCTGAAAATGCACGCAGGGTAATGTAGTTTTTTTCAACCCATGCATCAAGATAAAAAGGCCCGCTGCCTGCCGGATGCCGGTCAATCCTGTCCCCATACTTTTTCAGTGCCTGTTTGGAAACCACCAGCAAACCATTAGGAGACGTTAATGTATACAGAAACGGTGAAAACGGGTGTTTGAGAACAATCTGTACCGTCAAAGTATCAACCACACGAATCGATTCTATCACATTAAACAGCGGATAATCCGGTCGCAAGCGTATCTGACGGTTAAAAGCATACTGCACCACCTCCGCAGTCAACAATGACCGGTCATGAAAAACAACCCCCGGCCGCAACTGAAAAGTATAGGTCCGCAGATCTTCGGAGACCGACCAGCACTTGGCCAGACAGGGTTTCAAACTTTTATAATCATTATCCAGTGTTAGCAGCGGTTCATAGATCTGAGAATAGATTTGAAATTCAAATAATTTAAAATCTTGGGCCGGATCCAGACCATCGGGAAAAATTTCAATTCTCTGAGTTACTCCATGCTCCGAAGTTAACTGATCGCATCCACACAGAATCAAGAATAATAAAA
>CAZBBC010000004.1:75505-98554 GCA_964489835.1 uncultured Calditrichota bacterium | reverse complement strand
CCTACTTCTTACTTTTTTTCGTAATATTCTATAAAAAATCAAAGGTGATAAAAGATGCGTTTTAATATTATCCTATTTCTTGATGCAGTCATTAATCTGGCATTGGGAATTTTATTGTTACCGGCTTCAGACATTATTGCTGATTTTTTGGGTGTTCCGAGTGTTGGACATGGTTTTTACGCCAGTATATTTGGCGCCGTCCTGTTTGGAATCGGTATTGCCCTTTTATTTGAAACCTTTAAAGGCCCGCGCCCATGGACCGGTCTGGGATTATATGGTGCCGTTGCCATTAATCTCTGTGGTGGTTTTGTTCTTGCCATCTGGCTTTTATTCGCCAAATTAGCATTACCTCTGCGCGGTCAGATATTTTTATGGATTCTTGTTTTTATTCTGATTATAATCAGCATAATTGAATTAATCTTTGAAAGACAAAGTAAAAGGGAACTGTTTAATGCCAGGAAGTTCTTTTGGACAGATGTTCAAGATCACAACTGCCGGTGAGAGTCATGGCCCGGCTAATATTGTTATAATCGATGGTTTGCCGGCGGGTATTCCCTTGAGTGTTTTGGATATTCAACCGGATTTAGACCGCCGCCGGCCGGGACAATCCTCCATTACCACGCAAAGAGCGGAGCCAGATACAGCGGAAATTATTTCCGGTGTATTTGAAAATACAACAACAGGCGCACCCTTAACCATTGAAATCCGTAACCGTGATCAACGAAGCAAAGATTATAATGAAATTAAATCAAAATACCGCCCGGGACATGCCGATTTCACCTATGATAAAAAGTACGGCGTACGTGATCACCGCGGAGGCGGTAGGGCCAGTGCCAGGGAAACTGTAGTCCGGGTCGCGGCAGGAGCCGTCGCAAAAAAACTCTTCTATTTTTATGGAGAGAAAATACATATCGTCGGTTTTGTTAAACAGGTTGGTGATATCGTCGCTTCCGTTCAAGATCGCTCAGGGCTAAGCCATGCCGATGTTGAAAAAAACAAAGTGCGCTGCCCCGATCCTGTGGCGGCAATAAAAATGATAGAATTAATCGAAACGGTTCGTGATGAGGGTGATTCTATCGGCGGCACCGCGGAGATCATAGCCACGAATGTACCTCCAGGATTAGGGGAGCCGGTATTCGACAAACTAAAGGCGGATCTGGGTAAAGCTTTATTTAGTCTGCCGGCAGTCGTTGGGGTCGAATTTGGTATAGGATATAAGGCGGCAACTTCCCGGGGAAGCGAGATCAATGACCGCTTTAAAAAACATGGAGATAGAATTATTACCACAACCAACAATCACGGGGGAATTCTCGGCGGCATCTCCAGTGGTATGCCGATTATTATTTCCTGTGCCGTTAAACCGGCCAGTTCTATCTTGAAAAAACAGGTCACTGTATCCAGTTCCGGAGAAAAAACAACTCTACGGGTCAAAGGACGACATGACCCCTGTCTCCTTCCCCGTTTTATTCCTGTTGCCGAGGCGATGGTTGCCATTACGCTTGCCGATCATTATTTAAGGATGCGCTGCAGCCGGAGAGCTGATTAACTGATTTAAGTCTTGCGGTTGATTATCTAAATCCTTTCTATATTGTAGTTTTTCTAACCATTCGTTGACTGCACTTTACAAAGACATGATAGAAACCGATGCGGTGATTGCCGATTATAGTAAACAATTGGGGATTGACCCACCATTTTAATATAACCGGTCCCTGAACTTGTCGAAGGGGCAATAACCCTATCCCAAATCCGATGAGAGTATTATCGGCGACGGACAAAATAACACAAAACTTCTTACGATTTTCTTGGATTTAATGATGAAAACAATATTTTTAATTATTTCGTTATTCTATATAAACTCCGTAAGCAGTCAAAATAACATAAGAATCTCTTCCGATTTCCCTGGTGGTAATATTATTGTCCAAAAGATATCGAAGGATACTGTTTGGTTAAAGCCTGACTTATCGTTCACGGAAGGGAAATGGTTTTATTGGTATTTTAAGATCTCCAATATATCAGGGAAAAGGATAATCTTTAAATTTGAGCAAAATAATGTGTTTACAAAATTTGGACCTGCCTACAGTATAAACAATGATAATACATGGAAATGGTACGGTGAAAATCGTGTGGTAAACAACAGTTTTTCTTTTTTCTTTACGGAACAGGATTCTCTGGCGTATTTTTGTGTCGCTTTTCCATATACAGAGATTAACTTTTATAAGTTTTTATCAAACTTGAAGAATAAAGAGTTACTAAAAATAGACACATTATGCCTTTCACCTGAAAATAGAATCATTGAAAAAATAGTTTTACCCTCATTAATTAATAAACCTGCATTCAAGGTAGTAATCACAGCACGTCACCATGCCTGTGAAATGACGGAAAACTACGTGTTAGAAGGTATAATAGAAAGTATATTGAATGAAAAAGATCTGGAATTTTTAAGGAAAAATGTGGAATTCCTTTTCATCCCATTTATAGATAAAGATGGGGTTGAAAATGGTGAGCAAGGCAAAAACCGTATTCCCAGGGACCATAACCGAGACTACGATACTCAATCGATTCATAGATCGACAGCAGCATTAAGAACAATGATACCAAGCTGGAGTGAAGGAAAAGTAAAAATAGCCTTGGATCTACATTGTCCCTGGATCAAAGGGAACAGAAATGAAGATATTTATTTGGTCGGTAATTCTGACTCAACGATAGCGAATAATCAAATGGTTTTCTCAAAATTACTGGAGAAAAATTCTATCGGTGAGATTAAGTTATATCATTCTAATTTTTTACCATATGGCGTAGGTTGGAATGCATATAAAAATTTTTCCACAGGAATGTCTTTTAGCAGATGGGCAAGCCATCTCGTGGGTATTAGCCTTTCAACTACCCTGGAGTTTCCATATGCAAATGTATCAGGAATAGCTGTTTCAAAGGATGGGGCTAGAATATTCGGAAAAGCAATTGCATATGCAATCAAAGAATATCTTGAATTAAAAAAATAACAGTGATGCACAACCGGCGGAAAGTGCAAGAAAATGCCTGCCCATATCTAATGCTGAACATTATCCGTTTATAATCAGAAAACCAATAGGAGAGAGTTAATATGAAAAAGATTGTTTTCTATCTGATATTGTTATCACCTTTTCTTATATCTGATCTATTTTCCCAGGATAGTGACACAATGATTAATAAGCACCCTTCTCAGCCGATCAATATTAAGGGCGTTTTCCCAAATTTAACCGTTATGGCGGATGGTGTTGGTAGTACCAGTGAGACAGGCATTGGGGCATTAATACCATGGGCAAATAAATTATGGGCGATCGGTTATGTGGCTCATATTAAAGGAGAAGGAATCGGTCTTTATGAAATAAGTGAAGATATGACCATGCGATTGCATCCAGAATCCGTTACTGGAACCTTTGCGAATCGAATGGTACATTGGCCGTCGAAACAAGCGATTATCGGTCCACATGTCATAGGCCCAAAAGGAAATGTCAGAACTTTTAATGAATTAAGCAAACACAGACTTACGGCAACCATGAACCATCTCAAGGATCCGGACAATCTGGTTTATTTTCTTACTATGGAAGGCTTATTATTTGAGGCGAATGTAAAAACTTTGCAGACAAACCAGATTTTTAACCTGACGGAAATTTTGGAACTTCCCAATAATATACCACCTCATTTTAAGGGTGGTTATACTCAATCCGGGCGGGTGGTCGTTGCAAATAACACCTATGAAGAAGAAGAGTTTCAGGAAAAAAGATTTGCAGGATGTCTGGCCGAATGGGATGGTGACACATGGCGAATTATAGAACGAAACCCCTTTGTAGAAGTTGCCGGATGTGACAATCAGCGGTATGGCGGTGCAACAATCTTCGCCACAGGATGGAATAAATCATCGGTGATTCTTCGTGTTTATAATCGCGGAAAATGGTCACGTTATTTACTACCGAAAGCCAGTCACAGCTTTGATCATACCTGGAATACAGAATGGATGCGCATTCGTAATGCCCAGACAGAGCGTTTTTTGCTGGATATTCATGGGATGTTTTATGACCTTCCCCCTTTTGCTTATGATGGAAAAATATGGGGTATACGTCCTATTTGTTCACATCTTCGTGTTATTCCTGATTATTGTTATTGGCGCGGACTTTTTGTTTTAGCGGGCGATCAAATCGATCATGATGAAGGACAACCCCAGTCAGGATTATGGTTTGGAAATATCGATGAACTATGGCAAATGGGTAAACCTAAAGGTTGGGGTGGACCCTGGTGGGAAACAACTATTGAAGCAGGTACTTTTTCAGACCCATTTCTTATGACCGGATTCGATAAAAAAGTGTTGCATTTAACTCATAATTTAATTAACGAAATTGTTAAATTTAGAGTAGAAATAGATTTTCTTGGAAACGGAAGCTGGAAAGAATATAAAACTTTTGACGTTCCAGAAAATGGATATTTGCATCATGAATTTCCAGATGGTTTCTCCGTTCATTGGATTCGAATAAATGCAAACAAAAAATGTAAAGCAACCGCTTATTTTATTTACAATTAAATTGTTTTTAACATCGAAAAGGTATTAAAAATTAATCAACAATATGAAACACGAAAAGAATTTAAGGAAGAATATAAACAGCAGAAATTCAAATGAGTGTATTTCAGATAAAATATAAAATCACTGACAACTTTTTACGCCTGATAGCTGTTTCATCTTTCATCGTCACTATTACCATAGAACTTGTGTCGGTATTGCGATGAGGGAAAAACGTTCTGTCACAGCGGCTGTCATTGTCGCCCACCCGGATGATGAAACAATCTGGGTAGGCGGTACACTACTCCTACATCCGGACTGGCAGTTGATAGTGATTTCACTCTGCCGGGGTGGTGACTCTGATCGGGCGCCAAAATTTTTTCGTGCTGTTACGAAGTTTAATGCAGTGGCTAATATTGGTAATCTGGATGATGGACCTGATCAGTCGCCACTTCCCGAGACCGAAGTACAGCAGACAATCCTATCCTTACTGCCTGAGAAGCACTTTGATGTTGTTCTGACCCACAGTCCGTATGGTGAGTATACCCGACATCTCCGCCACGAAGAGACCAGCCGGGCCGTTATCTCACTGTGGGCCGGCAACAGTATTTCCGCCAACGAAGTCTGGATGTTTGCCTACGAAGATAATGGTAAACGTTATTCACCAAAGCCCATCAGGACAGCCCATCGTTTAATTACACTCCCTGAGGACATCTGGCAAACAAAATATCGTATAATCACAGACCTATATGGTTTCGCACCGGAAAGTTTTGAGGCTAATGCTGTTTCACGAGAGGAGGCATTTTGGTACTTCCGAACGCCTGATGAATTTAATAAATGGCTAATTAATAGTGACAGGAGGAAACAATGAAAATATTGGTTCTATACGATTACCCAGCCTCACCTGGGGGATTGGCCACACAGGGGGATCTTCTTTATCGTGGTCTAAAGGAGCTTGGTGTCGATGTCTACGCGGTCAATTTCGAATCTGCCCAGGAAAAGGAATGGTACTATCGCTGGTTTCAACCAGATGTAGTTGTGGGCGTGGGATATTGGGGACATACTCCTCATTTGGTTCTTCATCCTCAACGATACGGGATCCAGGCGGTGCCCTGGCTGGTGGCCGACGGGTACATGGCTAACTATCAGGAGATCCTTAACGCCCTTCCCTTAATTTTGGTTACTTCCCAGTGGGTAAGGGATGTATACGTGCGAGACGGTCTCAGTAGTGAGAATATAGAGGTTTTACCGGTTGGTGTTGATACGAATTCATTCACCCCACGTGATAAGAATGACCCAAAAGTAGCCTGTGTTCGTGACGCTCTTGGCGTCTCCAACGAAGAAATTATGATTTTAACCGTTGGTGGAGATGCCGCCTCAAAAGGCGCCCAGGAGATGATGCAAGCCCTTGCCATCAATGATACTAAAGCCCCGGACTGGAAATATGTGTGCAAAGTATGGCCACAACCCAGAACCATGGAGCAAAATCTGATGGACCTTCAGGTAGCTACTTCTCTGGGCATTGAGAAAAAGGTTGTTTATACCACTAACGTTGTTTCGCGGAATTTTATGCCCTACCTGATGAATGCCTGTGATATCTATGCTGCCCCCTCTCGTCTGGAGGGTTTTGGAATGCCCCAAGTTGAAGCCGGGGCCAGTGGCAAACCAGTACTAGGTATCAACGCCATGGCAATAAAGGAGACCATGGTCCATGGAAAAACGGCATTTCTGGCTAATATTGCTATGGAGATTGTGATGAGAGAGGCAACCGTTGGCGAGGAGTCAGGTTGGGAAGATGGTCACCATGTAGTCTTTCAAAAACCACGTACGGTTGATTATCGGGCGAGTGTCCATGATATTGCCAACTATATGATGGACTTGATGCAAGATGAAAAACTGCGCAAAAAAATGGGTGAAGCCGGCAGAAAACGGGTAATAGAAAATTATGACTACCGTGTAGTGGCAAAAAAGTTCGTCCAGATTATATCTGATAAACTGGGAATTTCTTGAAATGAAAAAAGAACAATACCTTTTAATTGAACAGGCGAAGGAGGCGGCACTGAAAGTCCTTCGGAATAATTCTCGTGGACATCTGCCCCGAACTGCGGGTTGGGGATATCCGGAACCATATACCCGTGACCTTATGATTTCATTACTGGGTATTCTTGCCCATGGCGATGAAAACCTCATCGAAACCTGGCGCTATGTGCTTCAAACCTTGGCTAAGAATCAAAGTCGGTTGGGGCACATTCCCTCACTGGTGCATGACTCCGAGGACAGGGGCGCTAGTGATACGACACCGCTTTTTCTTCTTTCTACAGGATTTTTCCGTAAGGTTACCGGAGAAACCGACTTTCTTAAGGTGGCCGTTAGCAGGGCAAGGCGCTGGATGGAATACCAGAGTCCTTCGGACCGTGTAATTGTGGCACAGCTACCCACCAGTGACTGGCGGGATGAGCAGTGGGTTTTGGGATTCGGTCTTTATGTCAACACCATTGTCTATAGCTATCTCCGGCTTTATGGTCAATTTGAAAGAGCAGATTTTCTCGAAAGGATAATGGATAAATTTACTATTACAAGTGGATTCACACATGATCATGTCCATGAAGGTCTCGTCGTGCGCCACAAACCTTACTTTGCCACCTGGTCATACAAAATCTATAGTAATGAACGATTCGACCTGCTGGGTAATAGCCTGGCCATTCTATCTGGTCTGGCACACCCCTCAAGAGCAAGACAAATGATTTCCTGGATTGAGCGGGAGTGCAAGACGCTGCAGGAACAGGGCCATTTAGCCATTGACCTGCCCCCAAATTTCTTCCCTTATATTCAACGGGGAGACCCTGATTGGCTAGACCGGTATGAAAAATACAACCTTCCAGGTGATTATCACAACGGTGGTATCTGGCCGTTCATTTGCGGCTTTTATATAGCCGCTATCGTGGCTGCTGGTAAGTTTCAACTGGCAGAGAAAAAACTGGTTACTCTTACGGAACTTGTTCGCCCTGCCCGAGAGGCCAAGGTTGACTTTGGCTTTAACGAATGGTTCCATGCTCAGGACGGAACACCTCAGGGTCAGGACTGGCAGACATGGTCGGCCGCCATGTATCTATATGCTGCAATTTCAGTTGAACAGAGAAGAACTCCCTTTTTTGACAATATCCGAGCTGGTATATGAGTTAAAATAAATTTTCTTAGCAACGGAACTTGAAAGAAGATAAAACTTTTGACGTATTAAAAAATGGATATTTGCATCATGAATTTCCCTATGGTTTCTCCGTTCATTGGATTCGAATCGCCGCAAATAAGATAGGCAAAGCAACCGCTTGTTTTATTTATAATTAGATGATAAAGAGTTAATCAACCATGATTTCATATTGGAAATTTCTTAAAATATTGGCTGTCGGTTATCTCGGATTCTCAGTCAGCTTTTTAGCACCTCAAACAGAGCCACAAACACAATCCCCACCCGAACAACCTATCCGTTATTCTATCGACTTCAAAGGTATCGAACGAGAGTACTTTGTATGGCTTCCCAAAAACTTCGACGTTAATCATATCTATTGGGGGTTGGTGACAGTACATGGAGGTGGCAGTAACGGACAGACTTTCTGGCTGGCAAAGGAACTGCGGCGTGTATCCGACGAGATGGGTTTGCAAGCGATTATCATATCACCTTCTTTTTTAAAGGATGATCCAAATGCACAGCGGTTCCCTATACTCGGTGAAGGAGCATTTTTAAAGTATCTTCTCGACGAAATTCACAGCAAGTATCAGCTACAGCCGAAAATTCTTCTTAACGGCTACTCCAGAGGAGCTCAATTTACACATCGATTCGCCCTTTGGAATCCGGACATCGTTCAAGCCTGTGCCCCCCTCTCGGCAGGGTCATGGACAACACCAGACGGCAGATTATTATTGTTTTCAGTCGGAGAAGTGAAAAATCCTGAGTCGTTCCTTGCCTCGCAACTAAATAGTAATGGCTTACCAAGGTCACAAATGAGTCTATTTGAATATCGAGTGGCAAAAGTTTCTGGCCGGCCAGCTTCCGCTGGTGCAACAAGTGTTCCTTTCCTAATAATGTGTGGTATTTTAGATGAACGATTCGAGATGGCGAAGAAATTTGCCAGAACTTTAGATAGCCTCGGATATACAACTAAAACGGCTTGGCCCCGAACACCCCATGGTGGCCGGAATAAGGAGGAGTATCGTGCCGAGTTTGAGAAGTATTCTCAGGTTACTGTGGCGTTCTTTTTGGAGATCACAAAGGGTAAATAAGTCGCATGGAAGGACAATCATTCGATTAAATGAACGCTATTTAATCCAAGACGGTACTTGCTGCCAGTCAATATTAAAAACAGGTGATGCTAACAGGTATACCAGGAGTAAGATCAGCATAAGCCCTAATAAATTCATAACCAATCCGGTTCTTACCATATCCCGGATCCGAATATAACCGCTACCGAACACGATCGCGTTTGGAGGGGTGGCGATTGGTAACATAAAAGCTGTCGAACAGGAAATAGTGGCAGGAATCATCAGGATCATTGGATTAATCTCTAGAGCTACCGCTAATCCGGCTAAGATGGGTAATAAAGTAGAGGCCATTGCCGTGTTCGATGCAAATTCCGTGGTGAAAGTGGCCATTGCACTTACCAATAAAATGATAAGGCCTAGAGGCAAAAAATGAAATGTTTTCAATTGTTCCCCTAACCAATGGGTTAATCCGGAAATATGAAAACCATTCGCTAAAGCAAATCCGCCGCCAAACAAAATGAGAATTCCCCAGGGTACCTTTTTTGCCCAATTCCAATCCATTAAAAAGATAGGTTTACCCTCCTTTTTCTCTCCGGAGGGAATAATAAAAGTTAATATGGCCATGGCAATGGCAACCGTACTGTCCTGCACATATCCTGTTAAGCCTAAAAGACTGGCCCACCCGGTAATGTGAAAAGCACCCAGATCAACATCTGATCGTAATAACCAGAGCATGCCGGTGGTGATAAATACGATTAATGTTCTCTTTTCTGGCGGTGTGAAAGGTCCCAATGATCTTAATTCTTCCATGATTACCTCTTTCCTTATATCACCGGTATCTGTTTTAACCGGTGCAGCAATGTAAACCAAGTAGAACCAGGCAATAGGTAAAAAAATGATTGAAAAAGGGAGAGCAAATAGCATCCATTGCAAAAAACTTATTTCCGGAGCAGCCGGAAAATTTGATTTCAATATCCCGATAAAAACAACATTCGGCGGAGTGCCGATGATTGTGCTGATTCCCCCAATACTGGCCGAATAGGCAATGGCCAGCATGAGTGCCAGGGCAAAATTATTTTCTCCATGAAGAAACCGTTTTTCATCGCTTTGGCAGCTCAGCTTTGAAATAACCGCTAGTCCGATCGGTATCATCATCATCGTTGTCGCCGTATTTGATATCCACATGGACAAAAATGCAGTGGCGATCATAAAACCTAATATGATAAAACGTTGATTCGTTCCAATCAAACAAATGATTTTTAAAGCGATACGTTTATGAAGATCCCATCTTTCGATTGCCAGGGCAATAATAAATCCACCCAGAAAAAGGAAAATAAGGTGATGGCCATAGTTGGTCGTGACGCTCGCCGTGGGCAGTATTTTCAGCAGGGGAAACAGTAAAACAGGCAATAAAGCCGTTACCGGTATCGGAATCGCTTCCGTAATCCACCAGACAGCCATTAATATTGCCGTGGCTGCCATTTTTTTCGCGGCTGTTGGTATCGCAGAATCCGGCACCAAAAATAAAATTATAAAGAATAATACCAGCCCAAGACTAAATCCATAGTAATTATTAATAAACCTTCTTCGCCTATTCGACATAAATACTGTTCTATATTTAAATTGCTTGGTTTAATATAGAAGAGACTTTCTAAAAAAACAATAATGAAATGCTTCGTACTACTAATCTTATTCTCTATCAAACGGATAAGGATCTGAGCAGAGAATTATAAAAATCTCAAACGGAATCTGAAAAAGTTTTGGGGAAATATCAGAAAAGTATTAGTTATATCCTTGAATTCTCTTTTAAATTCTTTTCTGACTTTGTATTTTATATCCAGTCATATAAAGGCAATCCCAAATGAATAAAAACAACCCCCAAATACCTTCGGTCTTTATTGGTACTTCCGGGTATCATTATGACGATTGGCGTGATGTATTCTATCCGGCGGATACACCCGGAAACAGGATGCTTGAATTCTACTGTAATCATTTTAACACGGTGGAAATAAATGCCACTTATTATAAAATCCCTGATTATAAGACATTTGTACGATTTGCCGAAAAAACACCGCCAAATTTTCACTTTATCGTGAAGACCCATCAGGAGACCACCCACCGCCGGCAGGAGAACCGGGATTCACTGATGAAACTGTCGGAGGCGGTACAACCGCTGATTGATACCGGAAAATTTATGGGATACCTGGCTCAATTCCCCTATTCGTTTAAAAACTCCGAACCGAACAGGAAATATCTGGTCGAAACAAGGAAATTAATTGATGAACAGGTTCTCTTTGTTGAATTCCGAAACGATACCTGGCTCAAATCACCGATCACCGATTTTTTAAAAATGAATGAAATCGGCTATGTAAATGTTGATCAACCGAAATTAAAAGGATTATTGCCGCCCCAAGATATTTCCACTAACAATATAGGCTATCTTCGTTTACATGGACGCAATGAAAAAAACTGGTGGGATGGAAAAGGGTCCGAGAGATATGATTATGAATATTCAGACGAAGAATTAAAAGAATGGCTAACCAATATCAGCAATATTTTACGTAAGACATATAAAACCTACATTTTTTTTAATAATCACCCCGGTGGTAAAGCGGTGAAGAATGCAAAACAAATGATTGAGATTCTTAAATTAAAAACCTAGCAACTTTAAATCCCTGCGGGATTTTATAATAGCGTGAAATAAAGTAAGATCATTCCTAATTCCCAATTCCTTATCCTCCCATACCATATACCTTATACCCTATTCCCTTATACCCTTATACCTTTGGGCGCATCGCAATGCGCCCCTACCTTAACGTCCTTTAAGGGTAATTGTGCTTTCTATCTCTTTCCCCTCATGCAAAAATACAATCATGGTGGTGTCACCGGCCTGGTAATTTTTAAGAGCATTCGAATATTCCCGAAGATTTTCAACACGTTGTTCACCCAGTTCGATGATTACGTCACCTTTTTGCAACCCGGCCTTTGCTGCCGGTGAATCCGGTGCCACCTCCGCAGCACGAACACCTTTACCCTGAAACGCAAAATCCGGCATTATTCCGGTGCCTGCTTTTCTTTTTGGACCGGATAGTATGTGCTTTTTATCTGAGACCGCCGCACCGGTGAAAGTCATCGGATCTTCCCGTTCAGCCAGATAAGCGACAGCCTCCCGTGCAAAAGTGGCAATTTTCACCATACCGGCAGCATCAATTTTATCCACACGGTCGCTCGGGCGATGATAATCACGATTAGCACCGGAAAATATTTGAATGGCCGGAACCCCGGCATCAATAAAACTTACCTGGTCACTGGCATCTAGATTCTGAGAAACCAGTTCGTATTCAATACCGGTTACAAATCCTATTCCCATGGCAATATGTTTCCATTCACTGGCTGATGAACTACTCAGGATGAGAATCTTATTTTTACCCAGACGCCCGATGGTATCCAGATTGATGGCACCCATAATCTTTTTCGCTGGATATTTTTTACTGCTTTTTATATAATGACGGGAACCTCTTAAACCACTTTCTTCACCGGTAAATGCAATAAATACGATCGTTCTGTCCGCAGAAGAATTGTTACCCAGGAGTTTGGCAAGTTCTAACATGACAGCAACACCACTGGCATTATCGTCTGCGCCGTAGTGAATCTTTCCTTCATTACCCTCACGCACATCCGGCCACCCAAATCCTAAATGGTCATAGTGGGCACAGACTATCAGCGATTGATCGTTCCACTCCGTCTTTTTACCGGGAATAACACCGACTACATTTTTAAGTGTCATCATTTTGTTCTCTTTACCACCTTTGTCCTGCCAAACCTGAAAAAAACTGTTATCATCACCACCTGGTTTCAATCCTGCTTTTTTAAATTCTGAGGCAATATAATCTGCGGCTTTTTCCAGCCCTTCGCTTCCGAGCCCTCTGCCTTCTAATTCTTCACTGGCCAGATATTTTACATGAGCAAGGATCCTCTCTTCAGAGAAAACAGGTGCCAGGGTAGCCAGGGCTTTTCTTACCGGAAATTGACCTTTTTCAAAAACAGTCGTTTCAATTTCATTATATGAAAAGATCGCACTCAGGGGAGAATTTACGGCCGGCCATTGACCTTTCAGGATATTGGTCGGCTCCTCACCTTCAAAGACCAAATAACTGTACTTGCCGTAATGCGGTAACTTACGACCCAAACCAGGCATCGCTTTTTCATTATCGGCACTGAGCCAGACCATGACATGGGCCGGATTAAGCGGATGCCGCGTTGAAAGTATGATGCTATTTCCGGAAGGGGAGACCGTGCTCTTTCCAATCCGATAGGCACTGGGTGTAATATTAATATCATATTCTGAAAGTACCTCTATCGCCGATTTCTTAAATTTATTGTTTAAACCAAATAACCAGAGGGCTCGATCGCCGGGTATAGTTTCCAAATCTTCATCTCTAACAATCTCAATCATTTCCGGTTCTGATTCGGCCCAGTTTTGAGCCAGGGCTTCATAAGCATCCAATAGATTTTTACTCTCCTCTGACGGTAGAATAATGGTCACTTTTTCAGCACCGAATATTTGAGAAAGCGCCGGTGGTATTTCATTTCGATCCAATTTCCTGAATACATCAAATTCCGGGTCAATATCGACGCCCAAAGGCCTTTTTTTATATATCAGGTCAAATGCTTGTTCCTTTCTATCCAAGACCAACGTTTCCATGGCCGCCTGTTTTTCGCCTTCAAGATAAACAGCAACCGGAATTAACAATTGATAGACCGGATCTTTTTGAGTTTGCGATAAACTAACCGTTAAATGGTATTCATCATCCTTTTTTGATACCCTGGTATGGGCTATCTCAAGAACCGGGGCACCTTTATGATTGACCCATTGATCAAAGAAAAGCGATAAATCCTTTCCGCTCACTTCCTCAAAAGCCATCCGAATATCTCTGAATCCGGCTTTTCGAAATTTATTACCGCGATAAAACCTTTGAATTGCTTTAACAAAAGCATCATCTCCAACATCCTGGCGTAACATATTGAAGAACATCATCGATTTATTATAACCAATAGCAGAAGATGGAGCATCGCTGCGGGACAAAAATTCACACAGTGGGAATTCATTCTGATCATTTACATAATTGGTATAGGCCTGAAGAGAACCGCGCCGGTATTCTGCCCCCTGCCCCCGTTGCTCTTTGATCAAATGATCGGCCATAAATACTGTCAAACCTTCACACCAGTTCCCGGTTTCATAATCGACAAATACACTATTTCCCCACCAGTTGTGTAATAATTCGTGGGGATATGAAGAATGAAGAATAAACGGAAAACGAATCACCTGTTGACCAAGCAATGTAAATGAAGGCATGCCATAACCCGTTTCCCAGAAATTCTCCACCAGGGCAAATTTGCTGTATGGATACAGACCGATCAGCTGATTGTACATATCCAGATACTGGGCGGTTGTTTCTAAATATTTATTAGCCAGAGATTCATCGGCAGATCGTAAAAAGGCCAATACATTTACATTCCCGATCTGTTTGCGATATTCAACAAATTTTGCGGCAATTAGAAATACTTCATCCATCGGTTCCGGTGATTCCCAGCGCACATGATACCTGTCTTCCGAAATTTCTTCCTGACTTCGCCTGCCCTGACTTACCACCCGCCACCCCGGTTCAATCGTAACACTCAGATTAAAGGTGACAAGGTCGTTGTTAAACCAGGGCAACCAATAGGATGAACCGGCAAGATAGGCACCTTCATCAGAAATGATACCTGGTGTTTCACTAAAACCCCTGGCATATTCTTTTGATAATTTTTCAACCGGGTGATGAATGATACCTTTATAAGTCAAAGATATTTTCTGTGGTTTTTTCGATTCCTCCCGAACGGAAATTTTATAAAGTTTATAGGGGATTTTCTCAGGCTTTTCAAATTTACCCTTTTCAATACCAAACAAATCAGCTTCTGGCTCTTGATCCACTGATTGTATTTTCAGATCTGCCGAGGATGCAGATACATTCATATTACCATGAAGAAGGAAATAAACATCCCGGGGTATCAAATGACTTGGAAATTCAATTCTGTCCTGCACTTCAATATACTGTTTGGATGGCTTAACAGAAATTTCCAGTTCATGATGAATATATGTTTCACCTGCGCTGAGATAAGACAGCAGCATAAAAAAAATACTGTAAACATACATCTGTTTTAACATTCTGCACCTCAAAATAGATTGGTTTAATTTTACTAATTATGTTCTCGACCCTATAAAAATTTTATAGATTACTTTCTGCCCCGGCTGAAAGCAATCTCATTTATTGATTATAATAATCAACGAACAATAACTGTCACCGGATTATCAACAATCATATATTTTTGGCTTACTCTTTTTATATCGTCAAGCGTCACTTTTTTAATATCGGATAAAAAATCGGCATCATATTGTATATCATCATGAAAATACTTGGAATGACCGAGGTAATAAGCCTTATTAATGCTGGATAATCGGCGGAACATCATCCTTCCAAGGTACATGTTCAAGGATTTATCCAAATCAAACGGCTTAAATGAATTGACAACTGTTTGATCAAAAAATTCAGGTATCTGCGGTAATAACTGATCAATATTGGCCGGTCGTGTGCCCATATTAATATAAAACAAGGCATGATTGTCATCCATGTCGATACCTGCTTTCATACGATAGGCCCGGCCCTGCTTTTCACGCACATCAAATATGATATGATCTGATAAGAGCAGACCAAGGACTTTTAACGCCGCTTTATCAACCGATTCAATCGTCTTTACAAAACCCCAAAATAAAAAGGACCGTTCTCCGCCCTCCTCTAATTCTTCCCTGACTGGTGCCGTGGCCGGTTTCAGCGCCCGCGTATAAGGAGTTTTTTCTTTTACATAGATATCTTCCGGTGTCTTGACCTCCCAGTGAAAAAGTTCAAATATATGTTCCTGAGAAGATGGTGACACGACGGATATAATCATATTGGATGGATGAAAATACGTTTTTGAAAAGGCTTTTAGCCTGTCATATGTAATTGATTCTGGATTCTCTGCATATTTTTCTTCTTCATAGATCAGATTTTTATATGTTTCATTAAATAAGGTGATCGATTTACCCGAACCCATACCCGTCATCGGTCGTTTTGATTTTGCTATTGCCTTTTGATATTCTTCCTCCGTCGGGGTAAAATCTGTCAACTGATCTTTCAAATAATCAATCACCCCCCGGATATCATCCGACAATCCCTCAACCCGGATATAACTGAAATCCGGATGAAGATAGATATCGTCCATCGGGATAAACGGATTATCGTTCACTTTATAGGTTAACCCGAATTTATTACTTATTTTTTGATTTTCGGTTGAATTAAGCCGCTGATCCAGACAATCATGAAGGATTTTTGCCGCATCCTTACCAAACTGTGATTCATAGGGGGCTTTGTATTTGAGCAGAAAATGGATCGCCAAAAGATTACTATTTGGATTTTGTTCGGCAATAAGTGTAAGCCCGGATCCTTTATGGATAAAAACTTCCGGGGCGATGGCGCGCATTACCCCTTTTTCATCTTCCTTTTCCGCCGGATACTGAATGATCACCAGCGGCTTTTTGTTAATAGAAAATTGACCGATCTCTTTCCCGGCCAAATCGTATCCCCTGGTTGAATAATGAGCAAGTACCGCTTCAATTCCCTTGATGGAAAAGATATGCGCATTATAGATACCAAACATATGTGGTTTTTCTACATTCTTTAAAAAATCGGTTTTTGTTTTTGTCGCCAGATATTGTACACTTTCTACCGGCAGGTGAAATTTTAATTTTTTCAGGGCCTGGTTGACATCTTCAGTCAGACCGGTTAATTGATCTTTATCCTTGACAACCATTGTAATTTTTAGATTATTTTTTATAGGGGATTGAAGCGTTTCCATTTTAAACGATTGTTCGACATCGGGAAATTTAGTTTTTAAGCCGTTCGTAATTGCAGAATTAGCTTTTGACAATATCTCGTCAACGATTATAAAATGCGTATCAGACCATGTCTCCGGCAGATCGTAGAATAACTGAAGGATTAATTTTTTACCTCTATAAAATCGATGATACACATTTTCTTTAAGGATGTTTGTTTCAGATAAACGATCAAACCCTGAAAGCCAGTGCGTATTTTCCGGATATTGGACCGGTTTCGGTGGTTCTTTTCCATAGATTTCTTTTATCAGGATGCGCATAGAATCACTACGAAAATTTCCAACCACACTCATTAGCATATTATTGGGAACATAAAAGTTTTGATAATACCGGTAAACATCATCACGTGTCATTGATTCAATCGTGGCATAGGTCCCCAGAGTAGGTAGGGATAGGGCATGTCCCGGATATAAAATCGATTGTTCATTCCTTTCCATTTGTGATGTCGGGTTCTCCAGACTGCTCGCAATTTCTTCCAGAACAATTCCTTTTTCTTTTTCAAATTTTTCTACCGGAAGAATTGAATGAAAAAGCATATCCGCCTGAATTTGCATACCTTTTTTTATTTTTTCGGCCGGTGTCACCATCATAAAATTGGTATAGTAATTACCGGTATTGGCATTATTATATCCACCGATCAGATCAACCGCATCATATAATTCTTTTTGGGTCCGTGATTCCGTGCCATTAAAAAGCAGATGTTCCAGCATATGGCTCATCCCGCTGGTCGAGAATGTTTCATAAGCCGATCCGGTCTTTACGACCACATTTACTCCGGTCATCGGCAATCCTGTGTTTTCAATCAACAGGACCTGTAGACCATTATCCAGGGAGTATATAGAAACACCCGCCGGTAATGGCTTAACAGATAATTCCATTTCTGTTTGAATCTTTTCTCCCAAGACAATAGCAATCTGCAGAAACAGGATAAGGGTAATTTCTATGATTGTATGAAAACTTTTACTCATTCTAAAGATCTCCTGATAGAATTATTTTAATCCAATTTGATAGCCCGGCCAGCCAGCCAGCCGGTTGAGAATGCCGCCTGCAGATTAAATCCCCCCGTATCAGCATCAATATCAATTATTTCACCTGCAAAATATAAACCCTTTACTATTTTAGATTCCATGGTCCTGGGATTAATTTCATTAGTATTAATGCCACCGGCAGTAATAATTGCTTCATCAAATGAACAGTGACCGGTAACTTTTAATGGAAATTCCTTTAATAATTTTTTAAGATTTTTTCGTTGTTCTGCCGTGATCTGGTTTAATGGTCTGTCGTTCGGAATTTTCAATATTTCTAAAAAAACAGGTATTAATTTTCGGGGTAGTAATTTTTTTAAAAAATTATCAAAATTTTGTTTGCCGTGACTGTTTATTTCTCTTAATAGTCGTTTATCAAGCATTTGGGAATCGATAGCCGGTTTTAAATCGATGCTAATCTGTATTTTCTGCCCGTCTTCCATGCGCCGGACTATATTTCTGCTCAGGGAAAGAATAATCGGACCGGATACCCCAGAATCGGTAAATAACATTTCACCAAACCGTTCATCAACTTTTTTACCCTTGCACCATACATCAACTTTAATATTCTTTAGACTTAGACCCTGTAGTTTTTTTGCAATACCCCCTGCGGTTTCTAGAGGTACCAGCGCCGGAGAAATCGGGGTAACTGAATGTCCAACCTGAGTGGCCAGCCGATATCCCATTCCGGTTGACCCGGTTTTTGGATATGATTGACCACCGGTTGCAATCAAAATTTTATTGGTGTTAATTAAAAAATTCCGGTTGTTTTGGTCGTTTTTTCCCTGATGATTATGAAGCGAAAGATTAAACCTGTGGTCAGGTAATTTATTAATGGCTACAACTTCTAAATTTGTATGCAGGGGTATATTTAATGATTTGATTTTATTGAGCAGGGCATTGACAATATCTATCGCTTTATCATTTTGCGGGAAATAACGACCCCCACGTTCCAATTTAAAATTAACACCCATTTTTTCAAAGTATTGCAGAAGATCCGTATTAAAAAATTCTCTGAACGCATATCTCAAAAACCGTCCATTCCTGCCAAAATGGGAAATAAAATCTTCTAAATCTGAATCGTTAGTAATATTGCATCGCCCTTTTCCGGATATTCTTAATTTTAAGGCCGGCCGGGGCATTTTTTCAATAATGATTGTTTTTTGGGAGGAGCGATAGCTTTCAATCGCTGCTATTAAACCGGCTGGGCCGGAACCGACGATGACAAGGTCGTAATTCTTCAAATAACTCCCTGTATTCTGTTTACACCCGTTCAGATAGTTTTCCTGCCTTTGATTCATAAGCGCCAATAATTTCATCCATCTTCTGATTTTTCAACGGGTCAACCCGCTGCCTTGACTTTTTTTCAAAATACCAGGAAATGATCTCTTTGGCTCCTTCCCGGAATGAAATATTGGTTTTAAACTCAGGATTGATACCTCTAATTTTACTGTTATCAAAAATCATGCTATGTGCTTTATCCCCTAATAATCCATCCCCCCAATCTTTATCAAATTGTCTGATAAAATCCGATGGAATATGTATAAGTTGAGGCTCCACGCCCGCAGTCTCGCCCATTATCACACAGATTTGATCCCAGGTGAGAACATCATCGGAAGTAATGTGATAGGCTTCTCCAATCGCTTCTTTATTACCGATCAGTGCCTGAAAACCCTGCGCAAAATCCTTATGATGCGTAAGCGTCCAGAGGGATGTTCCTGCATCATGAACTATTATTTTTTTCTTCTTTATCATTCGATCGATTGTCGTATATCCGCCATGAATAGGGATCTTTGTTCGATCGTAAGTATGTGACGGACGTACGATAGTCACCGGAAAGCGTTCGTTTTTAAATAATTCCATTAAATAATTTTCACAATGAATTTTTTGTTGTGAGTAATCCCAGAATGGATTATTCAGTGGTTCTGTCTCTCGAATCGGAAGGTGACCAGGAGGCTTTTGATAAATTGAGGCTGAGCTGATAAAAATATATTGAGATGTTTTGTTTTTAAATAATCCCACATCATTTTTCACATGCTCAGGAATATAAGCAATCCAATCAACGATAACATCAAATTGATGCTTATCAAGCAGAGTTAATACTTGATTTTTTCCCCTGATATCTGCTTTTATTAATTGAGCACCGCTAGGGACAGGACGTTGTGAAATACCACGATTTAATAAATAGAGATTGATACCCTTTTCGATACAAAGCTGCGTGCAAGCGGAGCTGATCACACCAGTACCCCCGATAAACAATACTTTTAAAATGAGAACCTCCTGATTTACTAAACTTATGATTAAAAATGGGGTAAAAAAAATATTCCTCATCCCCGGGAGGATAAGGAATATATATCAGACCTTGTTGGATGTATTTTATAAGCCACTAAATTGTACGTTTTCAAACTGCATGCTGGGGAGTCTTTGTGAGGAGAATAGATAGGGATCATTCCCTACCTCAATTAATTTATTCCAGAATTCCTTCGCATTACCGGATATATTCATTTCATTAACCGGTTGCACGATTTCACCTTTCTCAATGAGCAATCCAACAATGCCAAAGGAAAAATCTCCGGTGGTAGCATTAGAATTACCGCCAATAAAAGCTGTCACAAAGATACCATGATCTAAGGATTTAACCATCTCCTCACAGCTCCTTGATCCATAATCAAAAACGATGTTTGAAGTAGAACCGGACGTTGGTTCCATGCCCAGTTTTTTACCATAATAATTGTCAATATAATAATTTCTGAGAATGCCTTTTTCTATCATTACCCGTTTTTTTGCAGCAATTCCTTCATCATCATAAAACCGCGATCCGAGTCCTTTTTCCAGGAATGGATGGTCAATTACGGTCAATTTTTCAGAGGCAACTTTTTTGTTAAGCATTCCCTCTAAAAACGAACTTTTCTGTTGCAAGGCTCTTGCACTCATGGGTCGTTGAAACATTCCCATTAAGGTTCTACCCACGCGGTTTTCAACAATCATGTGGTATTGCCCGGATTCTATTTTTTTCTGATTAATTTTTCGTAAGGCCCTCCTGGCCGCTTCTTCACCCAGAAACACCGTTGGAGGCAGATCCTTTAGATATCGGGTACTCCCCCAATACCAATCGGACGGACGGCCGCTTTCACCATCTCTTACGGTTACCTCAGCCCCGGCAAAAAACATCGTTCCTTGAGATTCACCGGAAAATCCATTACTATGCACTCTTGCCGTTTCATAATAGATATCACTATAACCGGCCGTGGTGGAAATAATCTTGTCACTAATCCCCATGGCCGCACTTTCTATTTCCCTGGCCATAACTACCCGTTCTGATGGCTCAATCTTTGGATATGATTGATCCTTTAACTTTAAATCACCGCTTGTTTTCTCCGGGTAATATTTCGCATCAGGCAAGGCACGATAATTATCCTGAGTTAAATATTTGGTCGTTGAAACAGCTTCTTTTACAAATTTTTCCAATGATTCTTTTCTTAAATCATTCGTAGAATGATTGGAATATCTGAAATCAGAATAAATTTCCAGGGTGAGAGCGTTTTGCGTTGATTCACTGAGTTTTTCCAATTTCTTATCACGAAATTCAATGTCGACCTGACGCTGGTTGACAATAGAAGCCGAAGCTTCATCGGCGCCTTCCTTTAATGTCTGTTTCATTGCCCAGCTGGCAATTTCTAATTTATTCATAGTACCCATTTTATGTCCTCATATTATCAGTTGTTATTTAGATTTGTTCTAATTCCAAAAAATATCCTAACTAACGCCACCAACCGTAATTTTCGAGACTTTGACGGTAGGTAGCCCCATTGATACCGGGACACTCTGTCCGTTCTTTCCACAGGTCCATCCACCCTCAGCCATTTTCAGATCATCTGCGACCATGACGATATCTTTAAGCACCTGCGGACCATTTCCTATAATGTTGACATCTTTTATCGGCCGGGTAAGTTTACCGTTTTCTATCAGAGATCCTGATTTGACATAAAATGTGAAGTCTCCGGCACCAATAAAAACCTGGCCATTTGTAAAAATCTCTGCATAAATTCCCTTTTTAACCGAATTGATAATTTCTTCTTTTTTGTGAGGACCGGGTAACATATAGGTATTACTCATCCGGGGAAGTGCAGGATAACGGAAGGATTGCCGGCGTCCGCTTCCGGTAGGTTTAACCTTATAATAATTGGCGCTTATTCTGTCGTGTAAATAACTGCGTAATATACCGTTTTCAACAAGATAAGTTCTTTCTGTGTCCTGACCCTCGTCGTCAATGTTTATCGATCCACGACTGTTTTTATCTCGGCCGTCATCGACGATGGTTACAAATTTTTCTGCCACCGGTTTGTTAATCTTATCACTGAATATTGAAATCTCTTTGCGATTGAAATCCGCCTCCATTCCATGACCGATCGCTTCATGAAGGAGAATACCGGAACTACCAGCAGCAAGAACTACTTCCATTTCCCCCGCATCCGGTTTAACCGCCTCAAAGAGGGCAACTGTACGATTAACGGCTTCGTCAGCCAGACGCTCGATGTTTTTTGGTGTAAAAAACTCAATACCTCGTCTACCGGACAAATTAAATGAATTCTGTTCCCGTTGACCATTTTGCTCAGCAACACAGTTAACATAAATCATTCCCATCGGTTGATAGTCATATACAATGCGTCCTTCTGAGTTCGCTATCAATATATAACTTGAACCGTTGATAAACCAAAGATTTGACTTGATCACGCGTTCATCTTTGGCAAAGACCTTTTCATTTATCTTTTGTAAATATGGAATTTTTTCATCGATACCAACATCTTCCCATGGTGTTTCAATGGGATAATAATTGGGATGAGTGTGAAGATTTAGAGGAGCAATCTCAGCTTTTTTGCTTGAATCGGCAATATTTGCTGCTGTTTTGGCCGCAAGTTTCATTGCCTGTGGGGTAATCTCCTCCGTAAATGAGAATCCGGTTTGATCACCTTTTAATACGCGGATACCAACACCAAAATCAACATTGCTATAGGCACGATTAACCGCTTTGTCCTCAAGACCGATATAATTTTCGATTTTGTGCTGAAAATAAACATCGCAATAGTCTCCACCTTTTGATAATCCATTGGTGATTACCTCCCGGATAACGGCATCAGTAACTCCAAAGTGATCATAATAATTCTGTAAATTCATTTCATTTGCATTGGGCATAGCAAAGGCTCTCCCTACATTGGCTTTTAAAAAATACGGGACCATCCCGGCTGCTACAAGACCTTTCGAAC
>CAZBBC010000004.1:0-75405 GCA_964489835.1 uncultured Calditrichota bacterium | reverse complement strand
AGTGAAACACAGGCCCGGATACCTTCCAAACGGGTGCTGCCGGTGATCTCTAGGGAGATGGCACTAATGCCATAATAGATCAGTTCATGCAATAATTCATTGCTGCTGAAACCGGGATATGAGAATGTAAAATAAAATCCGTCGGCAATGGGTTCATCTTCATCTTTATCATATACAATTTGAAAGCCATTATTTCTGAACAGGGTCTTCATTATCTTTGCTTTTTCCCCATATTCCCTGACAACTTCTACGAAATTGTAACAGCCATCATTCACCGCTTTCAGGATAGCAGCCAGGGCGTACTGTGAGGAATGGGTTATTCCGGCACTCAGTGCATAAACGGTACCAAATACCATCGCATACCCAAACTGGTCGGAAGAAAAATATTGTTTAAGACCTTGGAATCGTTTCTCATAGAGTTTGTCTGAAATGACCATCATTCCCACCCGTTGACCGGCATAACTAAAAGCTTTCGAACTCGAGATGAGTAAGATATAGTTATCCGTATATCTGGCAACTGTTGGTTGGAAAGGGGGGATACCGGGTTTCGACAGGTCCTGACGAAAATCCATGGCGATATAGGCCAGATCTTCAATAATTATAACGTTGTATTTAGAGGCCAGCTCTCCTATAATTTTCAGCTCTTTCTCTGTAAAACAAATCCAGGAGGGATTATTTGGATTAGAATACAGAAGACATGAAATATTGCCCCTTTGTAGATATGATTCCAATTTTTGTTTCAGCTTATCGCCCCGGTAGTCATAAACGTCAAATGATTCCCATTTTTGACCGAGAACTTTTAATTGCTGCTTATGGACCGGGAAGCCCGGATCAATAAATAATGTGGTGTCTTTTTCCGTATACATCCGGTTAGCGGTAATAAAAGCAGCAAAACTGCCCTGCATTGATCCAACCGTTGGCAGGCAGCATTCTTCCCTGACATCAATATCGATAAAATTTTTTACAAACCGGCTGATCTCCCTTTTTAAGGATGGGATACCATATATATCAGGATAGATAGCCGCAACACCTTGTCTGAGAGCGGAAATTTCTGCATCAACGCCAATCTGCACCGGCGGTAATCCGGGAACTCCCATTTCCATACGGATATATTTTTCTCCGGTTTCTGTCTCAATATTATCCACCAGTTTTTTTATCTCTCGTATCGAAGCTTTTCCCATACTGGAAAAATTGCTTTCTTTAATATTTCGTTTAACAACTTCGTAATTAATGGGTGTTATTTTCATATTGTCCTTCATCTAAAAACAGTATGAATCTGGTTGATTAATTTAAATAAAAATATATAATATTAAAATTGGCCCAATTAGTCTGGATCAATTTCTCTTACGGCATCGATAATGGTACCATCTCTCCATTCGATTAAGGCAACGATATTTTCTTTATGTTTAGCCGCTTCCGGTTTTCCGGTAATGCTGATCGCTTCTTCATGTAATTTTTGTATGGTAACAATGGGTAAATCGGATTTCTTTAATCGATCAACCAGATCTTCCCGATCAGGATTTACAGCAATACCCCGGTCTGTGACAAGCACATCAATGGTTGCACCAGGTGCTGTAACCGTATGTACATGTTCGACAACAATCGGGTGAGCTTTACGATAAAGCGGCGCCGTTATAATGGTCATATAAGCATCGGCGGCATCCTGAAAACCACCGATACCATGCAGTAACCATCCATCCGAATGTGTATTTACATTTACATTAAAATCCAGATCGATTTCAGTCGCTCCCAGAACTGATGCTTTAACCCGCGGTGCAAAACATCCTTTGCTATGGTAATTATAGGATACAAAGGGATTGGTTTCGATATGATTTTGATTTTCCCGCAAAGATTTAACGCCCGCCAAATCGAAGGATTGTCCGTCAAGAATGAATTTTGTCAATCCCGATTCTAACATGTCAACCAGTACCTGGGTAGACCCACCGCGAACAAAATCAGCAACAACTTGTTTCTGACGCATATCCTCTGCCACATATTGAATGAAGGCCAACGACATCCCCCCGGCACCGGCCTGAAAAGAAAATTCCGGTTCATCGATAAGACCCGAATCGCGTACGATCCGGGCGGCTAAGGATGCTATTTTCAGACGATCAGGATCAGTAGTGATTTGTGTCGTTCCGGATACGATTTTTTCCGGATCACCAAGCTTATCTATCGGTACAATAAAATCAACATTACCCCCTTCAATTGACCACGGCCAGGCGGGGAATGGTACCAGATGATCGGTTACAACAGTGACCTGATCGGCATAGAGAGAATCGGCAAGCGCAAATCCCAATGGACCACATGCCGATGGTCCATATACACCGTTGGCATTTCCATGAACATCAGCGGTTGGAGCAGCGATAAAAGCAGCATCAATTTTCAGATCTCCATCCTGAATGGCCCGATAGCGCCCCCCATGCGACCGTAAGCATGCGGTTTTTTTCATACCCCCCATGCTGCAAAGCCGACCAACCGGACCATTCATCGATCCAAGAACATGCGAGATAGTTCCCCTCTTTATGTAATCAACAATTGGTTCATGCACAGGGAAAAGAGCCGATGGTGCCAATACGACATTTTTTAGCCCCCGCGTATCCAGTTTTTCTAACACCAGATTTACCAGATAATCACCGTTCCGAAGATGATGATGAAAAGAAACTGTCATCCCATCAAACAGGTTCATCCTATCTAAAGCCTGATCCAGATTTTTTAATACTTTATTTTTATAGTCTTTTCCGGAAGGAATCGGCGGACCGGTTTTTCGTCCTTTGGTCTGATGTTTACCAAGACCTTTAAACGGAATATTTTCATGCCCGTCGGTTTGGGCCGGTATCTCCCGTCCAATCGCATTTTTTATCATTTTCATCCTTTAGACTCCGATTGCTTTATAACTCTTGGTAAATCTTATTAAAAGATTTTGATTATCTTAATAATCATGGTTAACTTATTAACTACCAGGGTAGGTAATATACATAAATGAAAGCAATTGATGCAATATGAAAAATATATTGACACATTTACAACATCTGAATTTTACACAATATGAATCGATAGCTTATTTGTCATTATTAAAACATGGTAATGTTACCGGTTATGAGTTAGCAAAAAATTCAGGAATACCAGCTTCTAAAATATATCCGGTTTTAAATAAACTAGTTGAAAAAGAAGTTGTATTGGCCCTTGATTCTGATCCGGCGAAATATACCCCCATCGCCCCCGACGAAATCATTGCCCGTTTGAAAGGGGATTATCAGCGAACATTTGACATTCTTAGTAAGGGTCTTAACGACGCTTATCAAAATGAACAAACAACGGATCACTACATTTGGAATGTCAGCGGGCGTCAGGAAATTATGCGTCGTTTGATAGAATCGATTGACCAGGCTAAAGGCACCCTCTATCTTTCTGTTTGGGATGAGGAAGTCACCAGCATGAAAAAATCTTTAAATCGTGCCCATGATCGCGGGGTACAAATGTCTATCGTTCATTATGGCAAGAGTATTTTAGGGATTGGCCGTGAATATAGACACGGCCGCGAACATCAGATTCGCCAGCAAAGAGGGGCGAGAAGAACTGCTCTGGAAGTTGATGAAGAAAAGGTTGTATTAGCTCATTTTCTGGAAGATGGTAGTAGTAATGCTTTATGGACGAGTAATAAAGGATTGGTATTGCTGGCCAAAGATTACATCATTCATGATATTTATACCATTCGAATGGCGGCAAAATTCGGCAAGGAAGCCCTAGAGATATTTGAAAGCTATTGAATCCAAACAAAGGAGATATTAGATGTCAGATTTACATTGGACCACTGCGATTACCAAGACCGAACCAAATAAAATCAGTATTCGCGGTTATCCCCTGGTTGACCTTCTCGGTAAAGTTAGTTATGCCCAAATGATTCATTTATTATTTAAAGGTGAACTGCCAAAAGAAAATGTCGGAAAAATGATTGATGCTATTTTAGTATCATCGATTGATCACGGTACAACGCCTCCTTCAGCACTAAGTGCTATTACCGTCGCTTCCACCGGTGCTGCATTAAATGCCTCTGTGGCTGCAGGAATTCTGGCCATATCCCAATATCATGGCGGAGCTATCGAAGAATGTATGCGTATTCTTAATCAGGCAATGGCATATAAAATAGCCCGTGGATGTGATTTTAGCGAGTCGGCGAGACATGTTATTTCTGATTACCGCCTGCAAAAAAAGCGTCTTTCAGGTTTTGGGCATCGTTTGCATACCGACGATCCACGAACAAAAAAACTATTTCAGCTGGCTGAAGATCTAAAGATCTCTGGTAATTTTATTGCTTTGGCCAAGAGTTTAGAAAGTGAACTGGAAAAATCTTTGGGTAAAAAATTGCCCCTTAACGTGGACGGTGCTATTGCTGCATTATTATGTGAAATGAATTTTGATGTTATTTTTGCCAATGCCTTTTTTATGATAGCCCGGGTTCCGGGATTGGTTGCCCATATTTACGAAGAAAAGACCCGCTATAAACCAATGCGTAAAATTCATCCTACGGATGTGGCCTATGATGGTCCCGGGGACAGAAAATTGTAAGGAGAAAAATATGAAAAATCCAGTACTCGAACTTCTTCCGGAAATAAATGAAATTGAAAATAGCGATCTACGTGCAAAAGTGATTGCCTGCTGGACAGAGGCCTTGGAGTTTCGTAATTGGACGGTTGAGGAGTTGCAAAATATGCCATTCACACTATTAGCAAAGAAGGTAAAAATCGGATTTATTGAGCATGTTCGTACCTGTCTTAAGATGGCTATCGCCGTTAATACTGTTTTGGATAATGCCTATGGTTCCCGGAAAACGCCGGTGAATCGTGATTATCTTGTCGCTGGAAGTTTGCTCGCAGATGTGGGAAAATTGTTTGAATTCAGTAAAAAACAGGATGGAAAAATACATAAAGACAATTATGGGAAACAACTCCGGCATCCTTTTATTGGTGTTGGGCTTGCCTTTAAGCACGGTTTACCCCCACAAGTCATGCACATCATTGCCATGCATTCCAAAGAAGGTAACGGGGAAGAGCATTCTCCGGAAGCTATCATCTTCCATCATGTGGATTTTATTGATTTTGACTTGGTTAAATAAGCCACAAAGACACGGAGTGCACTGAGGTAGATTTAAATAAAATTACAGAGAAAATTATTGGCTGCTGTATCGAAGTTCATAAACAATTAGGTCTATTAATTAATTTTAATACGCGGTTATTAAAAGACGGAATTAAAAGATATATTTTATAAGTTTTTTTATCCCTCTGTGCCTCTGTGGCAAATAAAATACTATTTGATAAAGGAGCTAGAATGGCAAAATATAAAATCGCCTGGTTACCGGGAGACGGCGTAGGCAACGATGTTATGGAAGCAACCCGAATCGTTTTGGATGCTTTAAACTTTTCCGCTGAGTATATCCATGGGGATATCGGCTGGGAATTCTGGAAACATGAAGGAGATCCGCTGCCACAACGGACAATTGATATGATGAAAAATACCGATTGTGCTTTATTCGGAGCCATCACATCAAAACCCAAAGAAGAAGCTGCTGCTGAACTGGATGAGCATTTGAGAAATAAAGGATCTGTCTATTTTTCTCCGATCGTCCGTTTACGTCAGGAATTTAATCTGCATACCAACCTCCGCCCCTGCAAAGCCTATCCGGGCAATCCCTTAAATTACAAAGAGGATATTGATCTTGTCATATTCAGGGAAAATACGGAGGGAATGTATGGTGGTGTGGAATTTCATCCGATTCCTGAAGATGTTTTCACTGTTCTGGAAAAAAATCATCCAAAAATGAAAAAATTCAAAGCCTATGGTTTAGAAAATCTTGCTTTGTCTACACGGATCATGTCCCGGCAGAAATGTGCAAACATTGTTACCCAGGCATATAAATATGCCCAAAAAAATGGCTATAAATCCGTAACCGTCGTGGATAAACCAAATGTTTTGCGAGAGACCGGTGGATTAATGATCCGTACCGCAAGAGAAGTTGCAAAAAAATATCCCGGAATTGAATTGTGGGAAACAAATATCGATGCCCAGGCCATGTGGCTTATTAAGAATCCACATGATTATGGAATTATGGTCGCAGAGAATATGTTTGGTGATATTCTTTCTGATCTGGCGGCTCAGCTGGTGGGTGGATTAGGTTTCGCTTCTAGCGGGAACATCGGAGATAATTATGCCGTTTTTGAGCCTACACATGGATCCGCCCCAAAGTATGCTGGCCAATATAAAGTGAATCCAATGGCGATGTTCCTTGCCACCCGCTTGATGTTGGAATGGCTGGGGGAAATGGAAATGGCAACAACACTTGAGAAGAGTATTGCCACGGTTATTCTGGAGAAAAAAGTCAAAACATACGATATGGGCGGAAAGAATACCTCTTTGGAAGTGGCCGAAGAAGTAAGCAGAATATTGTAACTCTATTCATGTCAATTTTGATCTGCATAAAATTCAATTCCTGCCGGCTACTATAGGGGCTAGCAGATATTGGGGAGATGTTGATGCAAGACATTACCTATAAAATGGCAAAATTAACAAAAAATCTTGAATTCGATGATCTTTCTCAGGATGTGATTGATCTAAGCAAGCGTTTTTTGATTGATTCAATCGGATGTGCCTATGGTGCAAGCCAAATGGAAGATGTTCGTATCATGTCAGACTTTTTAAATGAACAGGCCGGGAAAGAGGAAGCAACTGTCTTCGATTCGCCGCAAAAATTGCCCATGGTTAATGCCGGGCTATTGAATTCTCTGATGATCCGGGCCCTTGACTATAATGACATTTATTGGGAGCAGGATCCTTCGCATCCCAGTGACCTCATCCCGGCCGCACTAACCCCTGCAGAAGTCTTACACAGGAATGGCAGGGATTTAATTGTTGCCATTGTTTTGGCCTATGAATGGGAGCAACGTTTATGTGAATTTGCTTTTCCGGGCCTTCGGGAGACAAAGTGGCACCATGCCTCTTTAACCCAGATTGCCTCACCCCTGATCACCGGTAAAATTCTGGGTTTAAGTGAAGAACAGCTGGTGCATGCAGTCGGAATCTGCGCCACTCATAATTATACTATTGGTGCCGTAACTGCCGGAAAATTAACAATGATGAAAAACACGGTTGATCCCCTGGCAACACAGGCGGGTATATTTTCTGCGCTGCTGGCTCAACGCGGTTATAAAGGACCAACACATGTTATTGATGGGAAGGAAGGGTTGACCGATACTTTTGTTAATAATCAATTTGATTTAGATATTTTGACCGACGGTTGGTGTGAAAGTTTCCGAATTTCACGTTGCTCGATGAAAGCCTTTCCTACCGAAGCTCTGACCCACTCATCTATCTCCGCTGTAATCAAGATTATGAAAGCCAACAATATCAATCGAAAAGATGTAAAAGAAGTGAAAATACGAACTGTTGCCCGGGCAGTGGATATTTTATCCGATCCCTCAAAATATGATCCGCGCACTCGCGAAACAGCTGATCATAGTTTACCCTATTGTGTTGCTGCTGCCATCGTTGACGGTTCTGTCACACCCGGGTCATTCAACGAAGAGAAAATTCTTGATCCGGAGATTCGTTCTTACCTGAATAAAATCAAGGTTGTTGCCGATCCTGATTATGAAAAAACCTTTCCATCTTTGAAGAAAGCTGGTGTTGAAATAACAACCCAAAATGGAGATGAATACAGAATCGAGATAGATTATCCCTTAGGTGATTATCGTGAACCAATGGATGATGATATGCTCTTTGCCAAGTTCGATTCTATGGTTTTACCCCTAACCGGTGAAGATAAAAGAAACAAAATTCTGGAATCCATTTTTCATTTGGAAAAACTGAACGATGTTGCAGATTTTGCCAAATTACTCGGCTGATTTTTCCATTTTCTTCCTTCCTGTGGTCTCTTTTAATATTACTCTCTTTATGTTTTCATTTAATTCCTCCAACATTACCATCGCATCCTGATAGAAATTATCTAACCTGATCTATTCATAACGCAGCCGTTGGCTGCAAACAAAAAAAAGTCCACGGATTATTCATCGAAGCCGGATCCCGTCATAGCCACGTCTGCGCCGGGCAGGCAGGCGCAGACTGACACGGATTTGCGCGGATTAAAACTAAAATAAAAATTATTTCAAAATAAAATCCGTGGAATCCATAGAATCCGTGGATAAAAGTTTTTAAAATTTTTGGCATAGAGATTGAATACCATCCTGTATAGTAAATAATCAGCACGTTATGCAGGAGGATTCTTGGTGCTTTGTAAAAAACGTTGGCCACTTCTGGCACATAAGTTTATTTTTGTGGGTACCTATCTGCTTGTTCACATCTGTCTGTTAAAAGCACAGACTGACTCGATACCTGAAATGATCTTTGATGTTGAGGAGGAAGAAACGTATATTAAAGATTGGCTGGAAATACTAAGTACAAATCCGGTGGATATTAACAGCGCTTCGAGAGAAACCCTTGAAAAGATACCTTTTCTTTCCCTTACACATATCGAAATAATTTTAAATTTCAGGCCGTTTTTTAAAAAGGCAGAAGTCCGGAGGATATTAGGAAAAGATGTCTATAAATTTATTTTTCCATTTATTCAATTAAAAAAGCCCGAGTATTTTCCAAAAGTCGATATACGCCATCGCTTGCAATACACCTTAAATAAAAACCGTGCATTCTTAGAAAATATATTTCAGGGTTCTCCATATGAAAGTTATTCCCGGATTCGTTTAAAAATGCAGAAAAATCTATCGGGTGGTGTTCTGATACAAAAAGATCCCGGTGAACGTGATTATACTGATCACCTTTCAGGATATATTTCCTGGCAATATCCGAATCACCCTCTCAATTTAATCATAGGAAATTATTATATTCACTGCGCTGAGGGACTGCTTCTCTCGGCACCTTTTTCTCTACCGAAAAGTACGATCATTTTTAATCCTTCATACAACAAACATCACCGGGTAATACCTTCTCTATCAAGCAATGAAAGCGATGGCTTTTTAGGTGCGGTGGTCGAATGGGGAGCTGATAATGGCGGAAATATTGTAGCATATTACTCACGGAGATTTAAAGATGCTGTTATATCCGATAATGAGCCTGGGGTTACCGGATTTGACAGAAGCGGTTATCATCGTACTTCGGTTGAGGTATCGAGAGAAAACACACTTACTGAAAGGTCATTCGGGGGCATTATTAGAATTCCGATCCTTTTATTCGGTGATGTAGGATTAACTTACCAGAGAACCGCTTATGATCCCCCGATTGTCTCTCCTTCTCCGGAAGACAAGCGCAAAAAATATTATTACTTCTATGGATCAGCCTTGAGTAATTTCTCATTATTTTATTCCATACAACCAAAAAATATCTATCTTAGCGGCGAGATTGTACCTTTGTCTTTAGGAGGATTTGCTCATCAACACACTCTAAATATTGGACAATCCGATTGGCAGTTTTTATTTAAATGGTGGCGCCTGCCGGTATTATTTCGTTCACCCTTTGGCAGATCTGTCTCCGATTCCGATCCTTTTCCACAACCTACAAACGGCTTGCTGATTAGCACCACTGGGGAACCCCTCAAAGATCTAAAAATTGTTACCTACTGGTATACCAAAAAAGATTTATGGCGTTCTTATTTTAAACCATTACCCTCGCATATGAAGGGATTTTTCTTCCAGCTGGAGTATTTTAATCTGCTGAAAACGCGTTTTCAATTGCGTTACAATTTTACCTCTTCCCATGAATATCAGGCTGATATTTTCTTTCATATAAAAAAGAAAAAATATAATATCCGTTTGCAAATTGAAAAGCGATTTAGCACAAAAGTTCGATTTCGAAGCCGCTGGGAGTATGTGCGTATAAATTTTTCCAGTGTATATAATATCAAAAAAGGATTAAATTTTTATCAAGATCTCTATTGGTCGTTATATAAATCCATTACCGTTCAAATCCGCTACAGTTCATTTAATACCACTGATTATGATGCACGTCTGTATGAATACGAAAATGATCTCCCCGGTGTGTTTTCAAATTATTCAGTATTTGGAAGCGGAAATAAATGGTATCTCATGCTATCCACTCATTTATTGAGAAACACTAAACTTTGGTTCAAGTATCGACAGATTTTTTTCGATGGTATAGAAAATATCGGCACAGGCTTAACAAGCATTGCCGGAGAAAAAAGACAGGATATTCATTTACAACTTGAATACAAGTATTGATTTACAAATCACGCTTATTAAACTGAAAAATCGCCACTCCTAAAAACACAAAGGTAATAGTCAACAAAATCAGAATGCCAAAGCCAATATTTGATTGTCCCCGAAGTAATTTTGCCGGTTGATGGAGATCAAAATAGCTGTATGTTGTCAGATACTCCAATGATTTATTAAGACGAACCACTGTATCATAAAAATACAGAATGACAAAAAAAGTGACTATTTTTGCTACCGCCTTTCCCCGTTCATTTTGAAAGGTTGTGATTGCCAGGGAAATTGCTCCCATGCTGATAAAGAAAAAAAAGGTTAATGCAGCAACTTTAGCATAACCTCTAATATCTATCTCTAAAGAGAACAGCTGATACCCTGTATACGTTCCGGCAAATAACGCCGCTATCTGGACAGCAAGGGCAAGCATAATAAATATAAACAGTTGCATCGGAATTATACTCCGATGGATCGATCTGACCATCAATAAATCAAATGTTTTATTCTCTATTTCTCCGGCAATATATCGGGCAGACAGCCCGATGGGAAGTAATGATAAACTGATTAAGATCAGTGGATGTGAGTAACCGAAGGCTAAGATTTGGCTGCTATAAAATCCAGCTCCGACTGAAACGCCCAGAAAATTTATAAGAGATGGTGGCAGACGATGGGCCACAGACTCAAACAACTGTGAAAATTCAGCCTCAAACAACAACCAGGCAAAGGCAAATTCAAAAGTAAAAGAAAAAATGGTCAGCCATAAAATAACATATTTTTGATCATTGAAAATTTTCTTTATATAGGGCATTCCAAGGGAAATGTTTAGGTATGAGGTTTTCATCGTTAATCTTTTGTGTAAAATGTCATAAACATGTCTTCCAGTGAGGGTTCAGGGAAAACCATATTTTTAATCCGGTATTTTGTAAGGATCCGTAGCAGTGGATTAATATCCTCCGTGACATTTAAAACCAGGCAATTGTTTTTTTGTTCAATTACTTTCCGCGATGGATACTTAAAATCCTTAAGATCCACTCTTTCAGCGAATTCAATTTCCATTCTTCGTACCATTTTCTTTTTCAGATTGTTGATTGATTCCAGGGCTATAAACCTACCGTTTTTAACCAATCCTACATGATCACTGATTTTTTCGACTTCAGACAGATTGTGAGAAGAAAAAAATATTGTTTTTCCATTATCCTTGAGTTTTATCAGATAGTCATATAGTACATTCTTGTTCAGCGGATCCAGACCTTCTGATGGCTCATCCATAATGATTAGATCCGGTTCTTCCTGAAGAGCCTGTATGATGCCCAGTTTTTGTTTCATACCCCGTGAATAATATTTGATTTTCTTATTCATATCTTCTTTTTTAAGCTGAAAAGCTTCAATAAGCTCTTCTCTCAATATGGGATTCTTTGTGTTGAAGCTATTCATATAATCAAGAAAATAATTGCCGTTTAATTCTTCATATAATTTCAATTCTCCCGGCAAATTTCCAATTCGTTTAAAAATTTGTTTGTAATATTTTCTCACTTCCTTGCCAAACAGGTACGCTCTGCCTGAAGATGGTTGTAACAGATTAAGAAGCAGCCTGATCGTTGTTGATTTTCCCGCACCGTTGGGACCAAGAAAACCAAACAATTCTCCTTCGTTAATCTGGAAGTTCAGATCTTCTATTCCACGTATTTTACCATAATACTTAGTGAGATTTTCAGTTTCTATTATAAATCGCGCCATGGGGATGTTCTGAGTAATTCGTAAGCTACCAAACGATTATCAAAAAATGTCGGTATAATTATTAAATTTTTCTTTATAATAAACTCCAGATCAGCCGCATTGATCTTCTGTTGAGTAGTATTTATAAGTTCAATGACTTGACCTTCCTTTGAGATCCATGAGGTTTTGCCCGCCCAATCAGATACAATAAAGTTACCTTCGCCATCCATTTTTAAACCATCTATACCGGATCCCACAACGGAAACCGTACGGATTGTCTTTTCCCCGAGATGAATCGCTTTTATTTTTCCATCACCGGAGTTACCGACCAATAATTCATTACCTGATATATACAGACCATTTGGTTTATCGATCTCACTTCCTCTGACCCATATATCTAACTTTCCCTGATTGAGTTGATAAATAACACTGTTTTTATCAGAATAGTCGGAGATATAAACCTTTCCCTCATGATCCACCGCTGCATCATTTAAAAATATTGCCCGGGAATCTGGGTGTTCAGAAATGATCTTTCCCGCTTCCACATTTATCACCACTACACGATCGATATCCGTAACGTAAAGTTTGTTACCGAACAAGGCCGAACCTTTCGGGGCATTTAAATTTTTTACCCATTCCAAATTTTCAATGCTTCCATCCAGTCTTACTTTCGAAATAAATCCATTACCATCCTTATCCAGAGGTTTTCCATTGATATTTGAAACATACAGGATATTTCTTTCCTGATCATAGGTTACCGACTCCGGAACCTTTAACAGACGTTCTGTTTCCCACTTCTTTTCCAGACCAACCTTGCCCGAATTACCACAGGCAAGACCTATAACAATAAATAAAAGAAAAATTCTACTCATTATTCCCTCTGGTTATTTAATCTGATCTGTTTATTCTCTCAATCTTTTATTACAACTCATTGTATACAATTTTAGGCCTTTGGTTTGACATTCCATGTAAAACTGAGCAGTATTATCGCCAACAGTGTACAGCCAAGAATTGCCGAGATGACTAAATTCCAACCGACTTCCGGACCGTAAATAGCCCCATAATACTCAACAATCCAGCCAAATCCTTTCGCTTGCACTGTTCTCCCCACATATCCGAAAAGACCAATAAATCCAGCAGCCGTACCTACCGCTTTTTTTGAAGTCAGATCAAGACCGTATACACCGAGTAACATGACCGGTGGATATATAAAAAAACCGATAATAGCCAAAAATGTCATATCTAACCACAAATTCCCCGGGGGATTTAAATATATACCGGCAAAAGCAGCAAAGATAGGAATCATACATAAGAGACTAACCATCCCTCGTCGTCCGCCAACTTTATCCGAAAGCCAGCCCATTAGCAACGTAGAGGGGATGCCGCCAAATTCTAATATAAGTATGGCCAGACCTCCTCCGGCCAGCGTTGCCCCTTTCATTTCCCTGAGATAGGTCGGTCCCCAATCGAGCATGCTATAACGAACAATATAGACAAAAAAATTTGCGGCGGCGATAAGCCACAAATATTTATTTGTTAAGATATTATCAATAAATAATTCTCTGGTATTTAGTTCCTTCTCGTGAATACCATGTTCTTTTTCATCTTCGGGATAATCATTCTTGTATTCTTCTATGGATGGTAATCCGACGGATTGAGGGGTATCCCGGAGTCTCCAAAATAGATAAACCGAGCCGACAACCGCGATCATGCCCGGGAAGTAAAAAGCCGCTTGCCAACCATAATTAGAGGCTGCAAATGCCGCTAATATGCCCGCAACTCCTCCCCCAATATTGTGGGCAATATTCCAGATCGCAAAATATGAACCCCGTTCCCTTAAACTAAACCAATGGCCGATCGAACGGCCACAGGGAGGCCATCCCATACCTTGAATAAAACCATTGAGTGCCCATAAAATTAAATGGATGGTATAATTTTCAACACTTCCAAATGCAAAATTGCACATGGCCGTTAATAAAAGTCCGGTGGCCATAAATCTTCCGGGATTGCTCCGATCCGACAGTGAACCCATTAAGAATTTTCCAAGTCCGTAGGCAATTGCGCTAATAGCTAATATGCTTCCGATCATATTGTGGTCATAATGAAGCGCGCCCTCAATATCTTTTGCAACCGTGGATAAATTATTGCGAACCAGGTAAAATACCGCATAGCCAAGAAAAGTTGATTCAAGTGTACTCCAACGGTACTTTTTATACAGTTGATTGACTGATTCCCTGGGTACAGATTCAATATGAGGCGCGGGTGTATAAAATGTTCGAATCTTTGAAAAAATCATATCAGGTTCCTTTGTTTTTTTTCTCTAGCCTTTCATATGCAGGATTTTTCAGAAAAAAGCATCTTTTTATTTTAACCGATCCGTGTTTAAAATCCATAATTTTTTGATTCTGGGATTCCACAAAAAGAGTTAAAAACCCTAATTATTAGCTATTAGACTGTAATAAAGAATTCTTTGCCTATATCCATTTTAGCAAATATAGAATTAAATCACTAGAATACAAAAATGAAAAGATAAGAAATGTATTCGATTATTTTTAGGATAGAGATGAATTTTCAAATTCTACTAAAATTTATTACATTTGCCGCCAGGTTATTTGCCAAATTAAAAGAAATTTTAACCGATTCGAGAGGAGTTTGCTGTGACAAGAATGCGCTCAGGCAATCTGTATTTGGTACTTACGATGGGAATATTATTTTTGACAACTTTATTACTTGCTCAAGTAGATTCACATCAGCCTCAGAGTCGTTCTGACTGGGAGGGTGGATTTCCTGATGGTTGTACGACAATTACTGTCGGCAGGCAGGCAACATCCGATGGATCGGTTATTACTTCCCATACCTGCGATAGTCATCGCACGCGTGGTTGGTTGACCACTGCGCCGGAATTGAAACACAAAAAGGATTCAATGTTGATATTAACTAGGCGGGTTGACGAAGATTCTCTGGCAATGCCTGCTTACAAATATATTGCAACCGGTGAAATATCTCAGGTGGAGAAAACCCATGGTTTTATCAACACAGCCTATCCCTGTATGAATGATAAACAGGTAGCTATCGGTGAATCCACATTTGGCGGAAGGGAATCGCTCCAGTCAGACAAAGGTTTAATTGATTGTCAACAATTGGTTCGTCTGATGTTGGAGCGGTGTTCCACTGCTCGTGATGCTATTCAGATGGCTGGGGAATTAACCAAAACCTATGGTTGGAATGATAGTGGAGAATGTTTGACTATTGCTGACAAAAAGGAAGTTTGGCATTTTGAAATTGTCGGTTCCGGTCGGGAAAAAGTCGGGGCAATCTGGGCGGCGCAACGAGTGCCGGATGGACATATTTCCGTTAATGCAAATGCCAGTCGTATTCGCTGGGTCGATACTGATAATAAAAATCAATTTATGGCATCCGATAACATTTTTACAGTTGCCCAGGATAGCGGATGGTGGAATCCAAAGGAGGGACCATTTGAGTTCTGTTATGCCTATAATCCCGAAGGCCGTACATCATTTTCTGCCCGCCGGCGGGAGTGGCGGGTGTTGTCTTTGGCAGCACCTTCATTAAATCTCAATGCAAATGCGGAAAATTTTCCGTTTTCCGTAAAACCGGATACTCTGATTACTTTAAAAAAAATGGTCCTTATGTTTCAGGATTATTATGAAAACACACCTTATAATTTTATTAAGGATCTGACCTGGACAAATGATCAGGGCAAGACTGAAATTTCCCCATTAGCCAATCCATTTATGCCTTATGATATGAACAAGCTTTTTAAAATAAACGGTGGATGGGGGTGGCGCGGAGAACGCACGATTGCTCGCTGGTATACGATGTATGCAACCATTACCCAATCACGTGAATGGCTACCTGATCAAATCGGTGGTGTGGTCTGGCTGGCTTTTGATAATGTTGCCAGCTCCATATATATACCTCTTTACTGCGGCATAACTGATGTCGCGGTACCCTTTAAAACCCCGGGCAGACCCAAAGGTTTTAATCGGGATTCAGCCTGGTGGGCATTTAACCGGTTGGGGACACTCACCGCCCAACGATGGGGAGAAATGCGCAACAATGTCACCGCAGTATGGGAACCCATGCAACAGGAATTATTTACTCAACAGAAGACCGTTGAAGATAAAGCCACTCAACTATTAAAGAAAAGTTCTGAAGAAGCTGTTAAATACCTCACCGGATATTCTGTTTTTTGGGGAGAAAAAGTTGTAAAAAGAGCCTGGGAACTGGGAGATGAATTGTGGACAAAATATGATGAGAAATTTTAACGCCGGAAGGAAAAAATTTTTATTTTTCTTCTTTATATATAACATGTTTCCTGACCACCGGATCATATTTTTTAATCTGGATTCTGTCGGTCGTGTTTCGTTTGTTTTTCTGCGTTGAATAAAAATGTTGACTTTCTGTGCTTCTCAATTTTATCGTTACGCGTGCACCTGGTTTCGCCATGATTACTACTCCTCAATTCTTACATAACATCATTAAGGGATAAACCCTGTTTCTTCAAGTAAGGCATAAGTCCCACACGGGTTACCGTTTTTAACGCGCGGGCTGAAAGACGTATACGAACAAATTTACTTAATTCCTCAACATATAACCGTTTTGTCTGCAAATTTGGATATTGTCTGCGTTTTGATTTATTATGGGCATGGGAAACATTATTACCGACAAGAGGTTTTTTCCCACTTACTTTACATATCCTTGACATTTTCTAATCCTTTCTGTATCCGCCGTTATCAAACATCCACGAATCAGTTTTTTTCAAGCCGTGCTTTGCCCTTTTTTATTTCTAATTCGATTACCTTATTCTCGTCTTCTTCGGGGGCCACCTTTATATATTTCTCAGCAAATCGCCAAGAACCGGTATCTGCTGATTGATAGGTATATACCAGTTTGATTACTTTTGAGGCCTGCGCGGCCGCTTTTTTTTTGACTTTATCTGCAAATGTTTGTGCTTTTGCCATTTGATCACCCTTCTACGTCATTCAAAACTAGTATTTGTCAATTTTAGCCTTATAATTTATAAATTTATTATTCGTTTTGCAACAACCTTTAACGTTTATTTTTTAATACTACACCACGAATCTATGCAACTATGATTCATTTTTTGCATATAAACCGTATGAGCTTTAATTTCCGGGGATTTTCGAACGTAAACTAATTATAATACAAATGGTTATCGAAAAAGTATGTTATAATAATTCTGGCTATTTGGCCGGATACAGGTGATGGTAATGAATAAATTGTTGATTGTAATTTTTTCAGTCTTTTCATTGCAGCTTCTTTTTGCTCAAAAGCCAATATCGATCAGCAAAAAAAATATTCCGGTCTATACGTATTTTATCATCAATAAAGTACCTCATGATCCAATGGCATACACCCAGGGTCTTGCCTTTGATAGTGGATATCTTTACGAAAGTACCGGTCGAAGGGGACAATCTTCTTTACGCCGGGTAAGTTCGGATGACGGTACGGTTATTACTTTGCATTCATTGGCTAAAGAATATTTTGGAGAAGGAATTACGATTTTTAATAACAGAATATATCAACTTACCTGGCAATCTTATACCGGTTTCGTGTATGACAAGGAAACATTTCTTTTAATGGAGGAATTTTTTTATAATACAGAAGGCTGGGGAATCACTCATAATGATACGAATCTAATCATCAGCGATGGTACTTCTAATTTGTATTTTTTAGATCCGACAACGTTTGAAGTATTAAGACAAATCGCTGTAACAGACAACAAGGGAATTGTTAACAATCTAAACGAACTGGAATATATTAAGGGAGAAATATACGCCAATATATTATACAGCAATCGCATTGCCAGAATAAACCCGGATAATGGAGATGTCGTGGGTTGGATTGATCTTACTGGTATTCTAAGTGGTGAAAGGATTGATTATTCAATTGATGTGCTGAATGGAATCGCCTACGATCCGGAAAAGGATCGTCTTTTTATCTCTGGGAAACTATGGCCAAAGGTATTTGAAATTCGCTTAATTCGAAAAGCAGAGTGAGATTTTATAGAGAACTTAGAGATTCTTAAGATTCATCAACTGCTCAAAAATCATTAGAATCGTTTAGACCTTCTACTCTTTTGGGAAATATTTACGGGCATATCTTTTTTTATCAATCTGATAATGGATATAGGCTATTTTTATATCCTTTGGTGCATCAAAAGCAATTATTCCAAGAGCCGATGGACTGTCGATATTTAAGACTGAATTTTTAATACAGGTTTCACCAAATAGTTCTCGTTTTTTAATTTCGTCTTCATGAATGCCAAAACTATTTCCATCCATATCAACCAATTTGAAGTTGTTTAGTAAAAGACTTATCGGTTGCGAAGTGTAATTCTTTATCGACACGGTCATTACCAAGGCTTTCCGTTCGCGCTTTATTCCGGCAACCGCCAGAGATACATCTTCCCGGTAGTTCAAAACCGGTAACGTCATTCGTAGTATTTTTTGCGTAAGATTGTAAATCTGCAAATTATCGGCTTCAAACTGCATCGCTTCTTTCAGATAGTAATCTGCTGTAAAATATAAATCCGCATTCCCGGTACGAATAGCTTTATCGTACAAATTCTTCCCCTTATCGATCAGATTTTGGAAATGATCATTTTTCATTTTTTCCAGCAGACTGTCAGCCGCAGTATTTGTACTGTCGATAAAAATGGATTGTTTTACTATATTTACCGCTTTATCAAAAAAATGATCTTTCTCCTCTTCATTAGCTGCCCTGGCCGATAAATAGGCATTGGCTAAAGACAAAAGTATTTTACTATATGTTTGGTTAAAATGAACCGTTGGATTTAATGGTATATATTTACGGGCCCGTTCAAAATTTCCAACAAATGCATCCATATTGTTCGTTCTTTTAAATAATTCTTCTCCCCGGTACAGATATGATAAGAAAATCATTTCATTGATCATTGTATTTGTGGAATCTTTTTCTTGTGCCTCTGTTAGTCGTTTAATGGCAAGGGAGTAATCTCCATCTGCATAGGCTTTCCTGCCTTCTTCTATATCATCAACTCCACATTGGATGAGCAAAAGACATCCCACCAGGAAGATATAATATTTAAATTGTTTCATTAGGCCCCCGCGTTTATATTATAATTATCGTCCGTCTGGTATACAATATAAATTTAAATTAAAAAAATCTTTAACCCTTTATTCCTTTCGTAAATCAAAATAGAGTAAATATTTACAATTTAATATATGCTCAGGTCCTTTACTTCACAATTTTCAGTGGAATCTATTTTTGGGGGAGGGGGTGATATCTGGATATTTGTAAAAACTTTCAGGACTACGATAGATTTTTAATCGTCATGATGATCACTATAAAACCAAATTCAGGAATCCACCAACAGTAAAAGTCGACACCATCATAATCAGACTTGCTTTTATCATATCCCTCATATCTAATTCTTTTATTAAAACAGTAAAGGTGGCAATGCAAGGAAAATACATGGTTAAAACAACCGATGCGATGATCATCTCTTTCATCGTCAACCCTAATGGTACAAGCATGCCCACGGCAACATCCTTACGCAGGAATCCGACAATAAGAGCGCCAATGGCTTCTGGGGGTAAACCCAGGATTCCGGTAATAAGTGGTTCAGTCAATCTCCCGACAAATTTAATGATTCCCAGTGAGTACAGAATATTAACAAATAATACCCCCAGCAATACGAAAGGTACAGCTTCTCTGAGAAACCAGCGGACACGCATCCATAATTTTTTAAAGATAGCACTAATATAGGGCATACGATAGGGAGGGATTTCTACAAAAATTTCAGGGCTTTCACCCTTAATTGTCCGGTTTAAGATCAAACCCAGCAATACCCACACTATAAACAATGTTCCGAATACTGCTGCCAGGGCTTTTGTGCCAAAAGGCCCGACCAATCCAAAAATCATTGCTGTTTGTGCCATGCAGGGAACGGCAACTGCCATCAATGTGGCAGCAATAAATTTTTCCCGCCGTGTTTCCAACATTCTTGTCGCCATTGCTCCCGGCACGTTACAGCCAACACCGAGTAACATGGGTATGATTGCCAATCCGTGAATTCCTAATTTATGCATCAGATTATCGACCAGAATTCCCAGGCGGGGGAGATATCCCGAATCTTCTAAAAAACTCAACGCAAAATAAAATGATACAACATAGGGTAAAACCATCCCTATCGGCACAAACAATCCGGTGGTTAAGAGTCCCAGGGATTCAACAAAATCAATTTGTCCATTAACCAATGTTCCGATCAATAATCCATGTAAAAACCCGCTATTTTCAAGGAGTTGGGAAATTTGCATTACCAACGGTGCCCAGAGTTGATCAAATAAAGGTTCGAAAACAAAAGAAATCAATGATTCACCAATAAAACGGATAATGGCAAAAGAGCCAATTAGCACCAGAACGGCAACCGGTATTCCTGCCAGAGGATGTATTGAAATATCTTCAATTCTCTCAAAAAATGTATGATGTCGGTGAGAAAGTACCTGCGCTTGTGAGACGATAGTCCCTATCTCCCCCCAGCGGTCGTTATCTTTGAACACATACGTACCTTTTCTCGCCTCCCTAAGACGAGAAACAAGACGTTTTATTCCTTCTCCGCTGATACCACTGGTGGCTATCACCGGCACGTTAAGCAGTCGCTCTAATTTCTCGACATCAATGTGTACACCAACATGTCGTGTCTCATCCCAAAAATTAAGGACCACCACCATCGGAATCTTTTGTTTCAATAATTGCAGGGTTAGGTTAAGGTTTCGTTCCAGATTGGTGGCATCGATGATATTGACTAAAATACCATCATTATCACGGATGGTTTCAGCCAACATTTGAGTCGCAACCTTTTCTGCTTTAGAGTTTGATTTCAGGGAATAGGTACCAGGAACATCAATAACCTCTGTTTTTGTCCCATTGACTCGCATAAAACCTTTGGTGTATTCGACCGTTGTCCCCGGGTAGTTGGATGCGATAACACGAACATTGGTCAGACGGGAAAAAATAACACTTTTTCCCACATTGGGATTTCCAAAAAGAAGAATTTTTTTCATTCCTGTTCGCCGACAACCATAATCTTTTTTGCCATCCCATGGCCAATGGCGACTTTTGTATTTCCTATTTTTATCGTTATCGGCCCATTTAATAGTTGTCCTGACACTTTTCTGACTCTTACACCAATTCTCAAGCCCATTGAATCAACTTTTTCTCGAAATCTGTGACCATCTTTGATATCCACGATTTTTACATCTTTTCCTTGTCCAATCTGAGTCAGATCTTTGTATTTCATATATTTAATCCTTTATAAACTAAAATTTCTCGAGTCAATAATCCACGCTGGAACCCTAAACTGTAGATCTTTGTACTTTATTAATTACTTCGTTGTTTGGTCTAAAGAAACAATCCATTTCACAGACATTCTTTAGCCTGCACCGATAAATAACCGCCAAAGTTGTGCAACAAAAAAGCAAATGATTATGCCCATTCCAACAGGCAGAAGAGCGGAAATAACGGTCCATTTTACACTATTGGTTTCTTTATAAATTGTATAAATAGTCGTAGAACAGGGATTATGCACGAGGCTGAACAACATTAAGTTAATTGCTGTCAATAGAGTCCATCCCCCCGCATTAAAAAGCGCGGTGTAAGTATTATAATCATCCACTTCAAACATTACACCGGTTCCCTCACCAAAACCGGTTAATTTTAGACTGAGAACAGTCAGCATTAAAATCGTTGGTATGACGATCTCATTTGCTGGAATCGCTATAATATAGGCCAGTAATATCACCCCGTTTAATCCAATAAAAATACCGAAAGGATCCATAAAATTGATCAGATGCTCGCCGATACTATAATCTCCTATATATAAATTAGCACTTAACCATATAACGGCGCCGGCCGGTATAGCAAAAACAACCGCCCGCCAAAGGACATTCAAAGTTCTGTCAATGAGTGATCTATACAGTGTTTGCAAAATTTTTGGTGGACGATAGGGAGGTAATTCCAGACTAAAGGCCGAGGCTTCACCCTTTAATATAGTTCTGGACAGTATCCACGAAGTTATAAATGTTAAGGCAACACCTAACAAAGCAATCGCTACCACAGCCGACGCCGAAACCAGCCCTGCCAGAGCGGGCGGAGCCAGAGCACCAATGAACAGGGAGGCGATCAGTATTTGTGTCGGCCATCTTCCGTTACACAAGGCAAAATTGTTGGTAATAATTGCGATCAGTCGTTCACGTGGACTATCAATAATTCTGGTGGCAATCACCCCGGCAGCGTTACAGCCAAACCCCATAGCCATTGTCAAAGACTGTTTTCCATGGGCTCCTGCTTTATTAAAGAAACTATCTAAATTGAAGGCAACCCTGGGTAGATATCCAAAATCTTCCAGTAATGTAAACATTGGGAAAAATATTGCCATCGGCGGGAGCATCACACTAATAACCCAGGCCATAGCCAAATACATACCGTCAATAAATAAACCACTTATCCATAGGGGGACTCCCAAATTTATCGCACCATCTTTCAAAGCAGGATAAAGGGTATCTATGAGCAAGGAAGCCAGAAAAGCCGACGGGACGTTAGCACCGGAAATTGTTAGCCAAAAAACAACGGCAAGCACCAGTAACATAATAGGAAATCCGGTCCATCGGCTGGTTAATAATTGATCTAATACTTTATCCCAATCAAATCTCGGTTTTTCATTTTTTTTTGTCACCACTTTTTCTGAAATTTTTGCGGCATCCTGGTAAATGGCTTCCAATAAGGCATCATGCAAATTTTCACCCAGTTCCCAGCGCAGCGCACTGGCTGTCTTGAGAATGTCCTCTGATGAGGATTTCCCTGATGTCAATATCTCTTTGCCTGAAATCTGTTTCACCTATAAAATCTCCCTCTCCACAGGGTTTTGGCTTAGATGTTCAAGTTCTCCGTCTTTTACCGCGTCCATGATCCTTGGATCGCCCTCTAATAAGCGAAGCGCAACCCAGCGAGCATTAGAAATTCCTCTAAATCTTGATTCAATTTTTTCTACCAGCTGGGTAACCGCACTTTTAAGCGGTTTCGACCCACTTTTTATTCGATGCGGTTTACAAGGGTATAATCCATTAGCCACTTCATGAATGGCTACCAGCAGGGCATTAATACCCTCTCCCTTTCGGGCACTTGCCGGGATGACCGGTATACCCAATTCCTTGGATAATTTCCGCTCATCTATATTCAGCTGATGTCTGTTAGCTTCATCCATAAGATTTAAACAGACAACTGCCCGGTCGGTTATTTCAAGTATTTGCAAGGTTAAATTTAAATTGCGTTCAATCCGGGTGGCATCCATTACGATTACGGTTACATCAGGTTTTCCAAAAAGAATAAAATCACGGGCGACTTCTTCATCTGTACTGGTTGATAAAAGAGAATATGTGCCGGGTAAATCAACAATTTTGTATCTTTTCTCCTGATAAACAAAACCGCCTTCGGCACGTGTTACGGTTTTCCCCGGCCAGTTTCCGGTGTGTTGCTTCAATCCGGTTAATGCATTAAAAACCGTACTTTTTCCTGTATTGGGATTACCGGCCAGAGCAAGGACATAATCCCAACTCTCCATATTAACGCCTAATTTTTTTAAATAGCCCGAGTGATGCACCGGACAGGTCTCACACGCCGAACTTACTTTACCAGACATTCTAAGCCACCTTACTTAATGGTTTAACATTTACATACGCTGCCTGATCTTTTCTTAAGGCAATCACCGCGCCACGTATATTGTAAGCTTTCGGATCTCCGCCGGCACTAACCAATGCCATCGAGATGATAGTACCCGGTACAATACCCAAATCCATAAGACGTCGGCGTTGTGTTCCCCGGCAGGCTCTTGAGATTTTGATAACCTTTGCTTTTTCTCCCATTTTTAAAGACGAGAGTGATAAGAAAGGTTCTTCAACTGCTTCCTCTTTTGCAGAAAGTACAACTGTGATATTTTTTGCTACATCAAATGAGAACGTATAAACATGACCATCGGTTAAAATATGAAGTTTTGATTTTAATTTTTTCAGAATTTCTACTTGATTATCCAAATGAATCCCTTTATCGATTATTTCAGCATATACTGACACTGGTTCATCCTCGATATGAATCACCTGGACAATATCTCCTTCAGAGAATTCTATCAATGCCCGGCCTTTTTCCGGGGGTAGATCTCCGGAACGGGTTGGAATCGGATCGCCATGCGGATCATAACGAGGGTGACCCATTTGATGACTGAGCTTATTGGCCTCTTCTTCGGAAAGTTTATGCTCCTGAATCTCAGCTTGTGCATGCCAGGATGTTTCCGGAATACCGGTTTCTTCTGATAAATATCTCTCCCATAACCGATGAATCCGGATAATTCTAAGAGCATAATCTTTACCCTCAGATGTAAGATTTAAAAACTGTCCTTTTGATTTCAATAATTTTAATTCTTGCAGCCGGTTTACGATGGACCGAACTTCTGTGTGATCAACGGATAGAGTTTCAACAAGATTATCAAAAGTAAAGGATAGATTTTCTTTGGCGTTATCATAAATGTATTTCAACGCATCTTCCATAAGTTCCTTTTTTGCTGTTTCTTTTGATTTTTTTCGTTTGGCGATTATGCCTGTTTTCGGCCACCATAACAGGGCAACCATTAATAATACAGTACCGGCTACGAACATTACCGTGACTGGATTCTCCATATTTAATACTCCTAGATCTGTATTTTTTTATACTATTATATTATTGATGTCGATTTTTGTTTCAAACTCTGACAGTATCTATTCTATTGATTCCTTATAACAGCAACTCTTATTTTCTCAGCTAAATGATCAGAAATTGCTAAATAGTGTGTGCCATCTGTTATTAAGAATGATTCCCTCCGGGGACTTATTTTTTTTATTCGCCACCGGCTGCCCGGCAAGAAATTATTTTCCGAACAATATTTTTTTTCCTTACCCGACATGGGCACTTGTAAGACTTTAAAAAGGGTACCTTCTTCAATTTCCTTCAACAGATATTGAAGATCATCAGTCCGAGACAAAGGGATGATCGCTCCATGTGGATCCGTTCGCGGATAATTTAAATATTCATCTATTTTCATAATCAGTTGATCAGAGATAACATGTTCCAGCTTTTCTGCCTCATTATGTAATAAAGGTTCTTCAACATCTAAAACCTTATACAGAAAAGTCTCTATCAAACGATGCTTTCGTATCAGCTGTTGCGCTTCATCCCTTCCCCTATCCGTAAGTTTAGCCCCAATCCGTTTATCATAAATTATTAAACTCAGGCGTAATAATTGCCTGAACATGGCTAATACGGTCGGTGGTTTTACGGAAAGCTGATTGGCAACCACTGTCATTTTAGCCTGAATTCCAACCTGTTCAAGATTCCAAATAGATTTAATATAATCTTGCTGGGTCAGTGAAAGTTTTATTTTTTCTTCCATAGTTAGATGACTCTAAATATATATTAGGTTGAACTAAAAAGCAATATATTATTTCTCTGGGTATAGAATTAAACAAGAAATTGAATTTTATCCAAATCCAGATGAGATTGGAACGGAATTTGCATCTATAATCAAAGGTCAGGCTTAGAAGAGCTGACTGGTTTTCAGTGGATCGTAGTAATATTGAGAATCAAATAATGTCTGATAAATTAATAAACACAAAAAGTGTAAAAGTATTACAATTTTCAATGAATTTTCGTAAATTTCTACGCAAAAATAGATGTATCAGGGTTTGTACTCTTCTCATGACAATATTCGTAGTCCACTCCCCGCATTCTTCTTTCGGAGCATTTGAAAAGATAGAAGCGGGAGCCGCATCGATTGCAATGGGTAATGCCTTGGTGGCTTTAAAGCCGTTCCCTTTTGCATTGTATTATAATCCCGCGGCACTCTCGGTATCGGAAAATTTCCAGTTTGTCTTTACGTATCATAATCTATATGGATTTAGTGATTTAAATCAGGTAAATATACTTTCTAATTTACAGATTGGAAGATATCCGTTTGCTATTGCGATTGATCGATTGGGCAACCGTTTTTATCAGGAGATTCAGGTCACTGCGGGTAGCAAATATGACATCACCCCCGATTGTGCGATTGGTGCCAGTATCCAGTTATACATTCTTACCATCCAAAATTATGGTCAGAAAATAACCGGTGGTATAAATATTTCTCTTTTATACAATGTTTTACCCGAATTTTCAGTCGGTGCCATAGTAACAAATGTTAATCAGCCCAGAATTGCTCAAATTCAAGAAAAATTGCCCCAGACTATGAGTTTGGGTTTCGGTTATTACCCACTCGATGCATTATCTGTATCGGTTGAATTATTCCGGGATATCCGCTTCGAGCAGGAATATCGCGCCGGTTTTTTATACAAAATCACTAGCTCTCTTGATTTCCGCGCCGGTCTTGAAGATAAAACGGATACCTATAGTTTTGGGCTTGGTATTCATACAGAATGGGTCGGTTTTGATTATGCGCTACGCGCTCACCAGATACTGGGAAATTCTCATCTTATTTCTATCATGATGACATTATGAAGACAATGATTTACATCGTGTTTATTGCTTTGACAGGTCTGGCTTTCTCTCAAAGCGACCTGGAGGGACAACTCGGTAATAACCGACAAGAGCTGGATCGGGTCAAGGAAGAAATCAATACCCTGCGAAAAGCCGTCATTAAAACAACGATTAAAACCAGTTCCACGTTGGAACAAATCAAGGTAATCGATAAAGAACTTTCACTTCTGGGTAAAACAAAACAGTTGCTGAAGAAAGAAAATGATTTACTGTCAAAAAAAATATCGTTAACCCGTGAAGATCTGGAGGAGGCTAGAAGAAAGATAAAATTATTAAAAGATCAGTATCTTAATCGAGTTGTTCATCTTTACAAGTACGGCAAAATTCAAAATCTTGAACTTCTCTTAAATGCCGGTTCAATTAATCAGGCGTTGGTGCGCTATAAATATCTTAAATTCTTCAATGACCGGGAAAAGTATATTATCCGTAAAATAAAGCTGAAGATTAGTGAGATTCAGAATCTTGAAAAGCGGCTTAGTCTGGATTATCAAAATCAACGGTTATCATTAAACGAAAAAAAACGACAAGAAATAAAATATTCTGATCGAAAGAAAGAAAAGAAAAAACTGATACAGCAACTCAAACAGAATAGTCAATACTTAACGCAACAGCTAAAATCCGCTGAAGATGAATACCAAAAATTATATGAACTGATCGTTACTTTGGAGAGACAGAAAAAAATACGAGAACGTCAAGGAGACACCCGCGGAGAATTCACCCTTAATTTAAAAGACTTTAAGAAGTATAAAGGAAAACTCCCCTGGCCTGTCCAGGGACCGATCATTCATAAATACGGGAAACAGCACAATATAAAACTAAAAACGACTATTAATAATACCGGGATTGATATAAAAGCGAAAACAGGGGCTGAGGTTCGTTCGGTATTTACCGGGTTGGTTAGTATGATTACCTATCTTTCCGGTTACGGGAATACGGTTATCCTCGACCATGGCGCAGGTTATTATACGGTATATTCTCATTTAGACGAATTTTTTGTTGACCCGGATGATCCGGTAGAAGCCGGGCAGATTATAGGTTTGGTAGGAGATTCTGGTTCGCTGGAGGGGGCCAAATTACATTTTGCCGTATTCGCAAATCAAAAAACCGAAAATCCACAATCGTGGCTCCGGTAGTTTCCGGCTTGTAACTAAAAACGTTTTTTCCTTCCGTGCTTCATTGAACGCTGTCCGGTGTGTTTATCACACGCTTCCGTTGGTGCAAATTTAAGATTATACAATTCTTCTATTGACTCCGGACAGTACGATGTTATACGTTTTTTCGTATCTTTGCATATCGCGATTCTTACTACGTTCGGCGACTCGGCAAATTTCTTCGGGGGAAATTTCAATGAGTCATAAACAGTCTTCATAAATTGTGCCCATAAGGGAAGAGCGGCTCTGGCACCTGTCTCTCCCGCCCCCAAAGATAAACCGGGATCATCAAAACCAACCCAGACACCGGCTGCCAGATGGGGTGTGAATCCAACAAACCAGGCATCGGTATAATCATTGGTTGTGCCTGTTTTACCCCCTGCCGGTGTATAAAATTCATAATCCCGACGGACAGCATAACCGGTTCCATGGTTTATGACATCCTGCAACATATCATTCATGATTTGTGTCGTTTCCGGACTTAGTGCTTCTTGTCCGATCGATCGGTTTCTGTAAATCACATTTCCCGTTTTATCTTCAATCTTGGTAATCGCAATCGGTTTTACATAGACGCCATTATTACTGTATACCCCAAAAGCGGCGACCAGTTCAAGCGGCCGGACTTCAGAAGTTCCTAATGCCAGCGAGGATACGGGTCGAATTCTTGAATTGATGCCCATTCGTTTCGCATATCCGGTAACCAGTTTGGGTGTAATTTCCCGAATTAAACGTATGGAAATGAGGTTTTTTGATCTGCGTAGTGCTTCTCGAAGTGACATATAACCGGAAACCGTATTGTCATAATTATGGGGTGTCCAGCGTGTACCATCATCATTTATTTCGACAAAAGGCTGATTTAGAAACTCATCCGCCGGACTGTACCCGTTATCAATAGCCGCGGTATAGACAAAAGGTTTAAATGCCGAACCTGGTTGCCGGGGTGCCTGAACCGCTCGATTATATTTATATTTATTGAAGTCACGCCCACCAACCATTCCTAAAATGTGTCCGTTAGAGGGATCAAGACATATGAAGGCTATCTGCACCATCGTCTTTTCATTGAAAAGAGAATCGGCATAAAGTGAGTCCCTGAACTGTTCTTTGAACTTAGCAATTTCCGGTTTTCTTCGTACGCGTGCCTGTAGAGCAGGCATTTCTTTGGCTATCGCCGCATTCATATATTCCTGTATTTTTGTGTTCAAGGTCGTATAGACCCTTAAACCGTCTTCATAGACATCGACATTAAGGGAATCTTGCAAACGATTTAAATGCTGACGAACATACTCGGTAAAATAGGGGGCAATCTTAAATTGCTCTGAAGATGGATCTAATTGAAGAGGAATGGCAGAAACGCTGTCATAGACCGTCGGTGTTATGTATCCCACTTCTACCAGGTTCTTCAGCACTTCATTACGTCTTTTTATCGCCCTTTCAGGATTATTCAGAGGATTATACATGGTTTGCCCTTGCAGTACTCCTACCAGCAAGGCACATTCTTCCAAAGTCAGACCTTCTACATCTTTTGAGAAAAATTTCATCGCTGCCGCCTGAATACCATAAGAATTACTGCCAAAAAACATGATATTCAGGTACATTTCAATAATTTCTTTTTTCGAGTACGTGCGTTCAATCTGTATCGTCGTCATTACTTCTTTAATTTTTCTTGCCCAGGTCCGATCCAATGTTAAATATAGATTCCGTGCCAGTTGCATGGTGAGTGTACTGCTGCCTTCCACAATCGCGAAATGGGTCAGATTGACGTACAACGAACGAAAGCCACTGAGAATATTCACCCCCCAGTGATTATAAAAACGGCGGTCTTCTGTTGACAAAAGGCTTACCACCAGTTCTTCCGGAAATTTATTAAAAGGTGTAATCGTTCTGTTTTTTTGATAGAAGCTCTCAATCAATTCACCGTCTTCTGAATATACTTTAGTGGCCAGAGCAGGATCTATATTCTCAAGTTTTGTCAATGATGGCAAATCCAGACTCAGGTAATAGATATAACCGATACCACCACCGATTACCAGTATTAAAAATACCCAAAGAAAGGTTAAAGAGACTTTTCTTTTCGGTTTTGACATGATATATTCCGTTTCTCGTTTTTTTTCTTTAAGCACTGGTCGGATCTTGGTCGATGTGACGTTTGTTCTTTTTCTTCTTTTCATTTTTCAAGGAACATTTTTTTAAAATTAGAATTATATATGTTTATGATTTCAGGGGAACTAAAACCTATAGGTTCCCGGGGGAAAAAAACAAACAAAAAATGATGTTCTTTTTCTTTTAACTCAATTTTCTATAAAAATATCCTGAAAATAAAGATTTAAACAAGCTAAATCAAGAGGATTAAACCTGTCTAGAATTTTATACTTGTTATTCAGGATATGTGCCTTTAAATTGTTTATTCTATGATAAAAATACTTTACATATGCATTCTTATTTCCCTCACCATTCTAGGGTGTGGCAAAAAACAGGTTTATCAAAAACCGGAAACTAGCCAAGTCCAGGAATTGAAGGCCAGGGATCATTTTACCAAAGGCATGTTTTTTGAGCTGGAAAACAAACACGAGAATGCCCTGATCGAATTCTATCAAGCGTTATTATATGATTCCAGTTCTGCCACTATTTATAATCGCATTGCCGAAAATCATATGGCTTTGGGACGTTATGAAAGCGCTTTACGGTATTTACAAAAATCGGTGAAATTAAAATCAAATGAACCTGAAACCGTGAGATTAATCGCTGATTGTCATTATCGACTAAAAGATGATAATAAAGCAATTGATAATTTACAAAAAGTACTCGAACTTGATCCATTCGATGAAAATGCTCGTAGCCTTCTTTTACTTCTTTTTCGTAAAAACGGAAATGACATTGGCATGGCGGAACAATATGAGCAAATGATTAATATTTATGGTGAAGACGAGGATTGGGTACGAAAAGCTGCAACGATATATTTAAAAAATGGTCAAATTAACGAAGCACTATCACTATTTGAGTTATATGTACAGGTCGATTCCTCTAATGCAGGCATGTGGTATAGCGTCGGTATGACTTATGGATTAAAAGGGGAATCTGAACCAGCCCTCAGGGCCTACTCAAAAGCACTTGCGTTAGAGCCAAATGTTACCGAAGCAGCAGAACATATTTATACCATCTGTCGTAAAGACCAAAAATGGCAAAAACTTATTGAAATATTTGAACCCTACATCGATATACCCAATGTCGAAATATATAGACTAGGGATGGCGGATGCCTATATATCAAAAGAAGATAAAGACTATGATAAATCCGAAGAAATTCTCCGCCCGCTGTTAAATGAAAAAAATGTGGGCTGGCAAGTTTATGAATTATTAGGACGTCTTGAATGGGGAAGAAAAAACTACGGAAAGGCTTCTGATTATTTTCAAAAAATTATTGATATGGATTCTAAAAACAGAATCGGGTGGATCTTCAAAGGATTTGTTCTCTCTGACGCAGATAGTCTTGAAGCCGCTGAGGTCCATTATAAAAAAAGTTTAAAATATCTGCCCACGGATTCATATCTTCTGACTTTTTATGGAATTCTTTTACAGCGTCTGGATCGTGATGAGGAGGCCATCGGGCAATTTAGAAAAGCGATAACCGCTGATTCTTCTCATATTAATGCACTGGTTTCGCTGGGCATCTCACTCAATCGTTTAAATCGTGATGAGGAAGCATTGATACCTTTGGAGCGGGCCCTGGAATTAGATCCTGATAATTTCAACGCCTTGAGTAATCTGGGTATGCTTTATGATGAGCTTAAAATTTACGATAAATGTGACAGTCTTTATGTAAAATCTCTCAAATTATACCCCGAAAATCCCTTATTTCTTAATAATTACGCCTATACGCTGGCCGAGAGATCGATAAATCTTGAATTTGCTCTTACTATGGCCGAAAAAGCAGTGCTGGCAGAACCCGATAATAGTGCTTATCTGGATACTCTTGGTTGGATCTATTATATGATGGGAAAATATAATCTTGCACTTATCCACATAAAAAAATCAGTAGAAAAACGGGAGGACAATGCGGTTGTTGTCGAACACCTGGGTGATGTATTTTTCAAGCTTGGCAGTATTGAAGACGCCAGAAATCAATGGAAACGAGCGCTGGAATTAGACAAGGAAAACAGGAAACTAAAACTGAAAATTGAAAATACCCAGCATGAAATGTAAAACACTTCTATTGTTCGCGTTTTTTCTATCAGCTTGTACCAGCCCAAAATTTGCTCTTGATACGGATAAGGTCACTTTTAACGAGTTACTGGATCACATTCAAAATGAGCAAAATAAAATAATTACTCTAAAGGCCGGCTGCCGTATCTCCGTTGATTCAGAAGAATTCAGTGGTAATTTTTTCGCCAATGTTTACTATATTAAAGAGGATTCACTTTTACTTTCAGTTACGGGCCCCTTTGGTATCCAGGCGGGTACACTTTTTTTGGGTAAAGAACGCTTTATTTTTTATAATCAAATGACCAATAAATTTTATAATGGTACTATTAATGATTTTTCCAATCAAACGTTTTTCCAATTTCCGCTAAAACTTAAAGAATTAATAAATATCTTTGTAGGAAAAGAGGATCTGCCATCAATGAAAATAAGCAAATACAGTATTGAAGATAATCTTTTCCTTGTACAAGCACATAACAGTAATGACAATTATACCATACAGATTGACAATTCAACCGGACATATTAAAAAATTAACGCTTGAGACAGACGACCAGGTCATCTATACACGAGAATATGATACCTTTGTTAAATCTGACGGTTTGTACTTTCCACGAAAGATCCGAATGATCAGACCTGAAGAGAAACAAGCGGTATCTCTATATTATACCAATGTGTTACTCAATGAAAACATTGAACGGGAAAAATTTATCATAAAAATTGCCGATTACGCCGAACAGATAAATTATAATAGATGATTTATTTAATTTATTATGGAAAACTCAATGGATTTATCCATCATCATACCTTTATATAATGAAGAAGGATCCCTGGAAGAATTAATAGGGCAAATTTTTCAGGCTATCAATAAAACCGGATTGGTTTACGAAATATGTTTTATTGATGATGGCAGCACGGATAATTCTTTACAAAAATTAAAACAATTGTGCCAAGATTATTCGATTTTAAAGATCCTAAGCTTCAGGAAAAATTACGGTAAAAGTGCCGCTTTATCTGAAGGATTTAAACTGGCCTCAGGTAAGATCATCATTACAATGGATGCCGATCTTCAAGATGACCCGGCTGAAATTCCCAATCTGATTGACAAGATAAATACCGGTTACGATCTTGTTTCCGGATGGAAAAAGAAACGATTTGATCCCCTGGGTAAAACCCTTCCCTCAAAATTTTTCAACTTTATTACTGCCCGGCTAACCGGTATAAAAATTCATGATTTTAACTGTGGCCTAAAGGCCTATCGTCGTGAAGTAATCAAGGAAATTCCGGTATATGGTAGTTTACACCGTTATTTACCGGTTCTGGCTCATTGGAAAGGTTTTGCTGTCGGTGAGGTTGTTGTACAACATCATCCGCGTAAATATGGAGTTACTAAATACGGTATTCGCCGATTTTTTGACGGTTTTTTTGATCTTTTTACCGTTCTTTTTCTAACCCGCTACAGACAAAAACCGTTACACCTGTTTGGATTTTTCGGACTGGCCTCATTGAGTTTAGGATTTATCATTTCGCTTTACCTTTCGGTGTTATGGTTCATGGGATACGGCATTGGTCATCGGCCACTACTTTTCCTCGGTGTTTTATTAATGATTGTAGGAATGCAATCATTTTCTATTGGCCTAATTGGGGAAATGATAACCAACCTTAGGGGCGAAGAGGGTTCATATTCTATTAAAGAAAAAATTACCTGATCTGGCGTGATAATTATCCACGGCACAAAACAGATCGTGATAAATATTTAGTTGAAATCTCTTATCAACTAATTTTCATAACATTTATCGTTTTTCTTTCGAAGAATACGACGGGTGATTGGACAAGGAAAAAGGGAATACGTTCAATGGGTGATAAAAAATATTTTGTACATGAATCGAGCTATGTAGATACACCTTGTGAAATTGGAGAAGGAACCAAAATCTGGCATTTTTCACATGTCATGCAAAATGCAAAGATCGGGAAAAAGTGTAATATTGGTCAGAATGTTGTTATTTCCCCGGAAGTGATTCTGGGAAATAATGTAAAAATACAAAACAATGTTTCTCTCTATACTGGTGTAATTTGTGAGGATGATGTTTTTTTAGGACCATCGATGGTTTTTACAAATGTGGTTAATCCTCGAAGCCATGTCATTCGTCGTGATCAATATCAGACAACTCTTGTTCAAAAAGGCGCCTCAATTGGCGCCAATGCCGTCATTGTCTGTGGAAATAATATTGGTAGGTTTTCCTTTATTGGCGCCGGGGCAGTCATTACAAAAGATGTGCCCGATTATGCGCTGGTCGTTGGAAATCCAGGAAGAATTATAGGCTGGATGTGTTATTGTGGTGTGCGACTAAAATTTAACAACCATCAGGAAACGAAATGTTCTGCCTGTGGCAAGGAATATAGTATGATCAATGATAATCAGATTAAACTTAAAGAAGAAAACGAGGTAACTTCTGTTCCTCTTCTTGATTTAAAGGCACAATATGCAACGATACGAAACCTAATTGAACCCGTCATCAAAGACATCGTTGAATCACAGTATTTTATCCTTGGACCCAAGGTTAAAGAACTTGAAGAAAAAATTGCCGGATATGCCCAATCTGACTTTGGCATTGGCGTATCTTCAGGCACTGATGCCCTTTTGATAGCTCTTATGGCCATTGATGCGGGACCCGGAGATGAGATTATTACAAGCCCCTTTAGTTTCTTTGCCACTGCAGGTGTTATATCCCGACTTCATGCAAAACCTGTTTTTGTTGATATTGAACCTGACACCTATAATATTGATCCATCTAAAATCGAAGAAGCGATTACAGATAAAACAAAAGCGATAATACCGGTTCATCTCTTCGGTCAAATGGCTGATATGGATCCGATCATGAAAATAGCAAAAAAGCATAATTTATATGTAATTGAGGATGCTGCCCAGGCGCTTGGTTCGGAATACAAAAATGGTCGGCGTGCAGGATCCTTCGGACATATGGGATGCTTTTCATTTTTCCCAAGTAAAAATCTCGGAGCGTTTGGTGATGCTGGAATGGTTGTAACCAGCGATAAATTACTGGCTGAAAAATTATTCAAATTACGTGTCCATGGTTCTCAACCTAAATATTATCACCAGATCGTTGGGGGAAATTTTCGTATTGATGCGATGCAGGCGGCAATTTTAAATGTAAAGCTGGAATATCTTGAACATTGGACTAAGGCAAGACAGATAAATAGTCATGATTACATCAGCGGATTTAAAGAAAAAGGACTCGATAAGCGTCTAACCTTGCCTGTTGTTCGTAAAAACTACCGGCATATTTTTAATCAGTTCGTTATCCGGGCACCTCAGCGGGATGATCTTATCAAACATTTACGTGAACTAAATATCGGATGTGAGATATATTACCCTGTCACCTTAAATAATCAGGAGTGCTTTTCATATTTAAACTATCTTAAAGGCGACTTCCCGGTTGCTGAGAAAGCGGCCCGGGAAGTTCTGGCTATTCCTATATATCCGGAATTGACAACAATGCAAAAATCTTATGTCCTAAATAGTATTTCAGCCTTTTATGCCTGATATGTTTATTTTATAGTATATAAACTAAATTCCTGCATTTTTTTCAATTGAGGGCTTCGTTGCTAAAATATACTTTTTTTATTCTCCTCATACTTTCTGAAACCGCTTTAACCCAGCATGTCCATCGTTTAACGGTTGATAGATTTACTCATTTTAAATTGGAAGACTGGATATCTTATGCACCAGCGCAGGAGATTACATCCATCGACATTGATGAAAACCATATATATTTTGGAAGCCGATCTGGTGGTATTCTCAGATATGACAAGTATAAAGATAGTTGGAAGTTTCCGTTTACCACGAGCAGTGGCCTGCGGAGCAATAAGATCATTCGGGTAGTCTATAATTCTACTGATGGATTTCTATACGCACAAACGCCTGCTGGAATCGACGTTTATAAACCGGCAGAAAGATTCTGGCGCGCTTCATCACGTACTGGATTACCGGCCGCGAGGAAACCAGAAACTTCCGGTTTCCCGGATTTTCAAAAAAATGATATGAATAATTTTCGATATCCTGTGTTTTACCGACCATCGAACCGGGAACTTCCGGATTTTTTCACCGATGTTTCTTTAATATATCATTTGGGTGGATTTATCTACGACCGATATAATCGTGAATTCAAATTTACGGACCGCGTGATAGATTCCTGGCAACGTTTATGGATTGGTACCGATGGCATTGGACCAATGAAATCTGAAATGGATAACTTCTTTCTTGAATCTACTCCACAGTCTATTCCTAATATTTCTCCCCGTGACGTATTTATTAATAATAATGAACTATGGATTGGAGGTATACGAATCCCTGGACTCATCGGAGGTATTGCCCACTGGGATCGTGAAAATGATATCTGGCAATATTACGAAGCTTCTCTTACATCTCTCTTTTATAATGATGATGTCTCATCAATTACCGGTAACAAGGATTATGTAGCATTTGGCACCGATCACGGCGTTGCTGTTCTGGATAAAAAAAAAGAAAGCTGGATCTCTTATGATACAAGGGATGGTATAGAAGGAAACAAAATCTTCGATGTGATTATGTCTGGAGACACGGTATATATCGCTTCTGAATATGGTTTTAACTGGCTGGATGTAAAGTCTAAAATAATCTTTGAATCACATCAGACTATTCTTGACAATGTAAGAATAAATCAACTGGCTTATGACGGTCAATTCATTTGGGCGGCAACCAGATATGGTCTTTATCGTATCGATCTTAATACAGATAACATCACTTTTTTCTCCTCCCGTGCGGTACTTCCTGATTATAATTTAACGGCGCTCGAAATCATTGATAATCAAATATGGATTGTCAATAACAGCGGTATTGCTTATTGGGATCGGACAAATGATGAATGGCACAGTTTTCCGGGTCTTGAATTTCAAGCTGACATCAGGGATATTGCCCAAACAAAAAATGCTGTATGGTTTGCGACTGATCAGGGACTTTTAAAATATAACCTAAAAAAGAACTATTGGCGGTTGTTTACCACCCAGGATGGACTCATTAGTAATAACACCTATCATATCGATCCGGCCGGCCGTCACCTTTGGATCAGTACAGACAAAGGTATTACATCTTTCCGGTGGCAACGAAAAGGACGAATCGATTAGGTTTATCACTGACGTTAATCGCCGTACCGTTAACCGAACCGGACTCGGAGGGAATAATAATGAATAAAATCTTTGTCGTCTCCGACGGGACTGGGGGAACGGCAAAGCGTGCGCTAACCGCTGCTCTGACCCAGTTTGAAGGTGCAGACATTCAAATCGTTGAACGCCCAAACACACGTAATACCGGGCAGGTTGAATCTGTTGTGCAGGAAGCGGCTAAAGTTAAGGGTTTTATCATTCACACCTTAGTGTCCCATAGTGTGCGGGACGCTATGTTACGAATGGGCAGGATTTATAATATTGCTACTTTTGATTTGATGGGTCCATTATTAGAAAGACTGTCTCAGCAATTATCCATTTCGCCTTCAATGAAACCAGATCTTTTCCGTCAGTTAAACGAAGCATATTTTCGCCGAATTGAAACAATGGAATTTGCCTTCAGGCATGATGACGGTCTGCGTATTGAAGAACTTGATAAAGCCGAAATTGTTCTTGTCGGGATCTCTCGAACGTTCAAAACACCGTTGTGTATTTACCTGGCTTTTAAAGGATGGTATGTGGCAAATGTGCCTATTATTTTTAACATGCCCCTTCCTCCAATTTTATATGAATTGTCATCGGGCTCTGTTTTCGGCCTGCGCTCTGATCCTTACCGTCTGGCTGAATTACGCAGGGTACGAGATCAACACTTGAGCGGCGCAACCGGCGACTATTCTAAACCTGAATTTGTCCGCAAAGAAATGCAATATGCAATTAATATTTTTAACAATCATCCCCAATGGCCGGTGATTGATGTCACCAGCAAACCGATAGAAGAAATTTCCTCAGAGATTTTAACTTTCTATGCTCGTAAAAACGAAGAAGACCACATGATCTAGCTCATTCAGGATATTTTACCATTTAATTGTGATACTCTGGCCATACTAACAATTAGCATGAGTGCCCCCAACCATATTTATTTCATAATTTCCCGGTATGGCATTTTCATTAGTATAATTGGATACATAAATATTTTGATTTCTCCAGAATATTTAGAATCCTTTTTATCTTTTTAGTATATTTATATTTAATAAAAAATTTCTTTAAAAATTACGATAAAGCCTGACGTTTAAATATTTTATGGGATGAATATGAAATCTCGCCAAAGCATATAAAGTGGGCACTTTATATAGATAGACCATGCCGATAATTAAACTGAAGGTCTTGATCACACACCGTAAAACTGTTATTATTTGATACATCCTAAGAAACTTATTCAAGTTGGCAGTGTATATTTAACAGTAGCAAGGTATATTAATTTTTTATATATTTATTTGGAAAATATCGGAGATAATTATGCCAGGAAAAGAAAAGGTTCAGATCGAGGTTGAAATATCCTCCAAGAAACTAAATGTAAAACATGTAACCTGTCCGAATGGGCACCAATTATGTTGTGATTCTAAAAAAATTCATGGCCACCCATCGATAAAATTAAAAGTAAGATATAAAGAGCAGGATGGATTTATATATCTTGATCCGATTTATGGTAGCTATGATAATGTCGAAGAGGGTCTTTCTATTCCAAAAGGTGGTGTTGCTGAATTTTTCTGCCCTGAATGTGGGGTCAGTTTAACCGATCATGCTGACACTTGTCAACTTTGCTCCTCTCCAATGTTTGTTTTGGAACTTCCTAAAGGTGGGATCGTCGAGGGTTGTCTTAAAAAAGGATGTATTTTTCATAAAATGAAGATCGTTGACGCGGAACAACAGATCGCCCGTTCTTTTGAAAACAATACACTGGAATCTTATCTTTAAAATCCTCGTTCTTCCGACTGTGTTATTTTCTTTCAGTTCACATTCTCCAGATTAGCCTTAAAGTCTAATGAAGCTGAATTAATACAAAAGCGAAGACCTGTAGGTTGTGGGCCATCCTCAAACACATGCCCCAGATGAGCATCACAGTTGTTACAAATAACTTCTGTTCTGACCATTAAATGGCTATGATCATCTTTAGTCTTAATATTACCTTCAGCATAGGGCTTCCAATAACTTGGCCAACCTGATCCGGAGTCATATTTTGTTTCAGAACTAAAAAGATTGTTACCACAACAGGAACAGACGTAGACACCTTTTTTTTTAAAGTTGTTATATTTACCGGAAAAAGGGGGTTCGGTTCCTTTTTGACGGGTAATTTTAAATTGTTCGGGAGTTAAAAGGTGACGCCATTCCTCCTCACTTTTTTTTATTTTATTACTCATGGTTATCCTTTCAAAAATAATTTTGGCTTCATATGACTTTCATCAATAATATTTAAGCGGTTGAAAATTGACGGTTGGCCATAATTCCTGCTATAAATCCAAAAAGATGGGCTTCCCAGGAAATATATGTCTGGACAGGTAATATTCCCAGAAACATTCCACCATAAAAAAACACTGTGATAATAGCAATTGCCACAGAACCAAAATCTTTTGCATTCCATCCTCTGGCTAACAAAAATCCGAAATATCCAAAAATTAACCCGCTGGCTCCGGCATGAAAGGCCGGTCGCCCGAAAATCCAAACCCCAAGCCCGCCTACAATGACGATAAATATTGATACTTTAAATAAATTCTGATGATTTTTCAGAGAAATAAGCACTCCCAGTAACACAAACGGGATAGTGTTCATCAATACATGTTCAATTCCATGGTGAATCAAGGGCGCTAATAATATTCCCGGTAATCCCTTAACCGTTCGGGGATAAATACCGAGATAACTTAATCGATGTGCCATCAGATAATTCAGAAATTCAAAACCCCAAATAAATAGCACAAATAACAAGATTCCGGATAGCGCACTGCTAAAGGAAGATTTTTTTTTCATAATAATCACTAAATAGTGTTAACGGTCTCTTTTAAATCAACATCCAGGTATGACTATACGAATAAAATTTAATCGTCTCCTCTTTCATCTCTAAACAAGAGAGATCTCCTTACAGGCCCTCCGCCTTAAATGCCTTCTTTACAATTTCCTGTGCTTCTTCCTGAATTCTTTTAAGATGATTGGTTCCCCGGAAACTTTCACTGTATATTTTATAGATATCCTCTGTTCCGGAAGGTCTTGCTGCAAACCAGCCATTCTCAGTAATAACCTTTAATCCTCCTATAGGCGCACCATTTCCCGGTGCATGTGTTAGTTTTGCTTTTATCTTTTCCCCGGCTAATTTATCTGCGGCTATCAACTCTGGTTTCAAGTTCTGAAGGACCGCTTTTTCTCTTCTTGATGCCGGTGCATCAATACGCTCGTATACGGGACTGCCAAATTTTTCTTCGAGATATTTATAATGTTGTGCCGGATCATGACCTGTATATGCCGTGATTTCCGCCGCCAGCAAATCCATTATAATACCATCTTTATCAGTTGTCCAGACCTGACCATTTTTTCTCAGGAAAGAAGCGCCGGCACTTTCTTCTCCCCCAAAGCCGAAAGAACCATCCAATAATCCCTCAACAAACCACTTAAATCCAACCGGAACTTCTTTGAGTTCTCTTCCCAGGTGCGCAGCAACCCGGTCTATCATGGTACTGGAAACTAATGTTTTACCGATAAATGTATTTTTATTCCACTTATCCCGCTGTTTAAATAAATACTGGATAGCAACTGCCAGGTAATGATTCGGATTAAGAAGACCGCCTTTTTTTGTTACTATACCGTGCCGGTCATAATCGGGATCATTACCAAAGGCTATATCAAATTTATCTTTTAAACTGACCAGACCGGCCATGGCATAAGGGGAAGAACAATCCATCCGGATCTTGCCGTCTCTGTCCAGGGTCATAAAGGAAAAACTTGGATCAACGTGATTATTTACTACATTCAAATTGACCCCGTAGATATCGGCAATTGGATCCCAATAAGCAATCCCGGAGCCGCCCATCGGATCTACTCCAATTACCAGATTTGCCGATTTTATTACCTGCATATCAATAATGGATGTCAGGTCTTTTACATAAGGAATGATATAGTCATATCTCTTAGTTGCAGATCTTTTTAGTGCTTTTTCTACAGAAATTCTTTTAACTTCTTTTAAGCGACTATTTAAAATTTCATTGGCCCGGTTCTCTATAATTTTTGTAATTTTTGTATCCGCAGGTCCTCCATTCGGTGGATTATATTTTATTCCGCCATCCTCAGGAGGATTATGTGAAGGAGTGATGATGACACCATCGGCTAATCCCTTGACCCGGTCCTGGTTATAATTCAAAATCGCATGGGAAATAACCGGCGTCGGGGTATAAGCGAAATCCTTATCAATCATAATAACCATATCATTGGCTGCGAACACTTCAATCGCCGTCAGCAATGCCGGTTCGGAGAGCGCATGGGTATCCTTGCCGATAAAAAGAGGTCCAAAAATTCCATTGGCCTTTCTGGTCTCGCTGATCGATTGGCAAATAGCCATGATATGCACTTCATTAAAGCTGTTCTTTTGAGAAGAACCGCGATGTCCTGAAGTTCCGAATGAGACCTGTTGCGAAGGTTCTACCGGATCCGGTTGTTGTGTATAATAGGCAGCCACTAACCGGGGAATATTTACCAATAATTCTGCCGGTACCGGTTTACCGGCCAGTTTATGTGTTCCCATCCCATTTTCCGTTTTTGATTGTCATTAATCGATCATTTAACTGACAATTTAATAAAAATTTAGAAATATTTCTGCTTGCGCATAGAAGCGTAAATCCAATGAAGCACCGATCGGATACGAGATATTTTTTTGGTTGAGCAAATTACGAAAAATTATTTTCAGTTTTATTCTTCTCTTCCACAACCATTTATTCACTGCCAGATCGATCAGAATTACATCGGAGATCACGGCTGAATATTTACCGGCGCTGTGTTTATCAATTCCTGATAAATCACTCCAAAAAGTTGAGGATAAGTATTTAAGCATCACCCATATAGAAAAATTTTCTACCGGCTGATAAGTAACCCGATATAGTAAAGAATGCGCAGGCACAGCACACCACAGATCTCTGAATAATTTTGTACCGCCTAACACTGTCGTATAACGGTAAAAGAGATGATGATTAAATAACGGTAAATGATTATACGTTAATTTAAAAAACGCGTGGCCGGCATTTCCCGATTGTCCGGATCTTAAAATGATAGGGCCGGCATTCACCTCTACTTCCGGGTCATACCGAAAATCTTGATCTTCCCAATTTTTTTTCAAAAATGCCCGGTAAGAGATACCGCTTTCGAAAGCCGGAGCAGTATCTTCATTTCTCCGCCATATAAGATCAACGGTAATTTTTTGGGCCGGTCCGATTGTTCCCTGTACCTGATACTCACCGTTATAATTTGTAATAAAATTATATCCCCTCTCTAACCAGTACCAGTATGTGTTTTCAGAAATTAGATTAGTCTGATAAAAGGAAGCAATTCCTGTCAGCACTTGTTTATTATTAATATTCCATCGATTTACCGCTGATATGTTTAGCGATACATCATTTTTATTCACCACCACCCGGGCATCAATCTTTTGCGAGTTGTGAGATATTTCATTGAATTGGAATGATCCAAACAACGTTCCACTGTTAAGGAAATTTTGTGATAAGCGATAGCCTGACACGATATTCAGATGATTTATCCCGACACCGAATTGTAAAGAATAACCTGCTTTTTGAATATCAGCCTGGATAATACCATCATACTGTTCTTCTTTCCAGTCAAAATTCAGATGATATATATTCTGACGTTCTTTCAATGTATTGGCTGTATAGCGAAATTTATAACCAAGGTGATATCCCTTTGGTATATCTATATTTCCTTTTATTCCAATGAAGGTGAAGTCGTTCCTTACGGGGATCTCCCGTCCAAACGGTTTAAAAAAATAGAAGTCCTCCATGGATGAGCATGAAAGTTCGATCTGAGGCTGACTAATAATATCTGACATCCCGGCCCGGAGAGAGATTGATTCGCAGTAAATTACCGGATTACCATCCGGATATATTTGTTGATTTCGATCAGAAATAAGAGGATCCGTAGGATAATACACCCTGGAAAAATATCCGACACCCAAATATCCAGTGCTATTTTTATAGCTAATCCAATAAGAATCGTCCGCCGCGACCCGATCAATATTTTTACTACGATACTCTGTATAACGGTAAGGTCCGGGATCTCCTGATTTATTTCCCAGAGTATATTGCCCTTGAACGGTTAGCCCCATTGGAATATCGCGGATATGGAAGTGTAAAAGACCCTGATCCGAGAAAGCATCCTCTTTTAATTGAGGATAAATATATACCTCAATGGAGTCAATATGGTCTGGACTGAATGGAAGCAAATTTATATTTGTACTATCAAAAACCTTTAAGTCTATTTTTTGACCATTAACCAGTATTATCCAGTTCTGCTGTTGATAGGTTTCTAAACCGTTCACACTGCCGTTCCATGAATACCCATCGACAGAATATCCATCCCACTCATCAATTAACAAAAAGATATCTGATAATTGAGCTAGACCGCCATTCTGTAGCTGTTCCCGGTAAAGCGTATAATGCAGCTTCGGACCATAACCTGCATATATAGAAAATATATGTAATGTGACCAGCAAGGACAGACAGGTTAATTTATTTCCCGCTGTCATTTCAGAAATTCCTTTAACCACTGCGGTGAATCAAAGGTATATGAGAATCCAGCCGAAAACATAGTAAATTCCAAATGTTTTTTGGTATAAATTACCAAATAACCCAACCGGCAATGGATTGCCCATGCCGGTGATATATCGAGTTTTAACCAAGAATCTAAACCCACCCCTAATTCGCTTTCCACAATTTGCGTTTCATTAATTTCATCATCATCAAAACTCATCCGGTAACTTCCCACGCGCAACCCACCATAACAGTGTATTCCGGAAGAGACCAGTATCTCTTTACCCCATCCTAGAAAAAAGTAAGCGCTAAAAAAATCGGGAAACCTTTCGTTTTTACCATTGTACGGATATAACTCCACACCACTTTGAATCGTACCGTAATAAAAGGGCATCTCAATCTGTATTTTTGCACCATAGGCCGGATTCCAGTATTGATGAAAAGTATTATGATTCGAATTTGAAATAAATTCAAGGCTAAGGGTAGTGGATTCAAAAGCTTCTTTAATATTCTCTGCAAAAAGAAATTGTTTTTCCGTGCCGGTGATTTGTAACATGATAATAAAGAGATAAATAAAGGTAGATTTCATCGGTATTATGCAATTTATGGGATATATCTCAATTTAAATATTATCTGTATCATAAGCAGTACTGTTTGAAGGAGTTAAATAAATATATTAACTTAGACTAAGAATATCAGATGATGTCACATTCTATAGTTAGGTCGCATATCAGACAATGGCTAAATAGTGATATTACCTGAATTTACAAATTGCCTAAATGATTTTCCATAAAAGCTAGATCCAGAAGATATCTCGTGGAGTAAAAGGAATATACGATCGACTATTGCGTTCAAATATTTCAAATAAAAATTCCGTCTGATATATAGCCGATCACACGGGAAAAGGAATTTTACAAGAAAATAACATCGCGTATCATAAGAACAATACAGGAAGGAAAGAAAATGGCACAAGAACAAATTGCACAACGTGAGGCCGGTCATGCCCGTGGTTCCGTTGGATTGGATTATCTCGGTATAAAGAATGTCAATAACATATATTGGAATTTATCCACGCCCGCACTGTATGAACAGATCATTCGAAGACGCGAAGGAGTTATCGGACATCTTGGTCCTGTTATCTTACGCACCGGTGCTTTTACTGGCAGATCTCCGAATGATAAATTTATTGTTAAAGAACCCAGTTCTGAATCACATATTTCCTGGGGAAAAGTAAATGTACCATTTACAGAAGAGCGTTTTAACAGAGTCTATTTTCGGGTCTTAGCCTACCTGCAGGGAAATGATATATTTGTACAGGATTGCTATGCCGGAGCAGAGCCTGGTTATCAGATCGGCGTCCGGGTGATTACGGAATATGCCTGGCATAATTTATTTGCCCGTAACATGTTTATAAGAATAAAATCGTTAGAAGCGTATGAAAAGTTTCAGCCCGAATTTACTATGATCAATCTTCCTAAATTTCATGCGGTGCCTGAACTTGACGGTACAAATTCGGAGGCATTTGTTCTGATTAATTTTGCTAAAAAACTGGTTCTTATTGGCGGGACCAGCTATGCCGGAGAAATAAAAAAATCCGTCTTTTCTATATTAAATTATCTATTGCCTCATCAAAAGGTTTTGTCCATGCACTGTTCTGCTAATCAGGGGAATGATGGTGACGTCGCTCTCTTTTTCGGCTTGTCAGGGACGGGTAAAACAACACTTTCTGCAGATCCTGACCGTGCGCTGATTGGCGATGATGAACATGGCTGGAGTGAAAATGGTATCTTTAACTTCGAGGGTGGATGCTATGCTAAAGTGATTAGGTTATCAAAAGAAGCTGAACCGGATATTTATGAAACTACCAGAAAGTTTGGGACCATACTGGAAAATGTGGTATTTGATACCCATTGGCGACGTTCTGATCTTAATGATGATACTATTACTGAAAACACACGTGCTGCTTATCCGATTACACATATTAAAAATATTGTTGCGAGTGGTATAAGCAATCATCCTGAGAATATAATCTTTTTAACTGCTGATGCATTTGGTGTATTACCACCAATTGCCCGATTAACACCGGAACAAGCGATGTACCATTTTCTTTCCGGCTATACAGCCAAAGTCGCCGGGACAGAACGAGGCATTACAGAGCCCCAGGCAACTTTCAGTGCCTGTTTTGGGGCACCTTTTATGCCTTTGCATCCCTCCGTTTACGCCAAGATTCTCGGTGAAAAAATAGAAAAATATAAAGCTAAGGTTTGGTTAGTCAATACCGGTTGGACCGGTGGCCCCTATGGTGTTGGCGAACGCATGTCCATCAAATATACCCGGGTATTGTTACATAACGCCCTGGAAAACAAACTTGAAAAAGTGACTTTTGAGAGAGATCCTGTGTTTAATCTTGCTATACCGCAGACATGTGCAGGCGTCCCGTCCGAAATATTGAATCCCCGTAACACCTGGCAGGACAAGAAAGCTTATGATAAACAAGCGACCCTTCTTGCTAAGTTGTTCAAGAAAAATTTTGTAGAGTATCACGAACATGTAACCGAAAAGGTAAAAGCAGCCGGACCGCTCACTTAAGCTGATTAAATTAGAAATATTAACTGAAGACAAATCAATCATTTATAAATTTGCCTTTTTTCTTTCCACCATACTCCATTCAAGTCCATGTCCCTGGGGACCCGTTTCCCGTTTCCTCAGAAGAAGCGCAAAAATTAACCCAAAAAATCCCAGTGTGGTAAAAATCCACATACCAACGGTGTATCCGCTGCTAAAATCATTTACCCAGCCGATCAGGAAATTAAATCCGGCCAGACCAATATTCTGGATCATAGTCATCAAACCATAGGCGGTTCCCAGTCGGGATTCCTCTGTGATATAAGCAACCGAGGGCCACATCACAGCCGGCACCAGGGAAAATGATATCCCCATTATTGCCATCGGGAAAAATAGGGAAACATTGGAATATACCAGTAATAGATATACCGGTATAAGTAACAGTGACCCAAACATCATCAATAAAGAGCGTTTACCGATCTTATCAGCCAGAAGACCAAACAAGGGTGTAAATATCATCGCAAAGAAAGTTAATAGACTGGATAAAAAGCCCCCGAATTCCCTGGTCACTCCATGGACTTCTATAAAAAACTTTACAGCAAAGGTTTGAAAAGGAAAGATTGCTGAATAAAATGTCACGCAAAGAAGTGTGATATACCAAAAAGATAAATTGAACTTAAAAATATCCTTAAAAATAACTTTATCCGGTTCTGATGTTTTTCCCAATGTATATATTCTCTCGGCCTTGCGGTCCAATCCAATATATATAATCACGGAAGCGACTGAAATAACACCAGCGATTAATGCAATCAACAGGGGATCCTGCCAGTTTTCATAATAAGATTTTGCCCAGGTTGGGGAGTTTAAAGCAGCGAAAGAGCCCAGACGGGCAATCGTTAGATTAATACCAAAAGCAAAAGAAAGCTCTTTGCCTTTGAACCAGCGGGCTAAGATGGTTGTAACGGCAACAATCAGGGATTCTGCTCCAAGACCAAAAATCAAACGCCCAACGGTCATGGTGGTTAAATTGCCTTTAAAAGCGGTAAAGGCAGCACCGATCAGACATAATATAGCAAATATTATCGTTGACTTCCTTGTACCCAGTCGATCGATAATAATACCACCAATCACTACCATAAATATATTAGGTAGACTATAGATACCATTGAGGAGACCTATATCGGAATCACTAAACTGAAGTTGCTTGGCGAGTAAATCAGCTAGTGGACTAATACTGTCATATATATAGTAATTACCAAACATTGCCAGACTGACAAACACAAGAACAATCCAGCGATATAGCTTTGTCGGTTCTAAGCGATTGGTGGATTCCTTTATATTCATCATTTTCTCCGGTTTATCAGAAAAGAAGTATTAATCCATTTGAGTTAATTGAATACTTGGGAAGTGATGGTGATTGATATTTACACAATTATGAAAAAACAATCAAGAAAGGCTTATATGGCTGGTAATCTTAGTATAAAATATTTTGTTTCTTACAAATTATTGATTTATTTTTTGAGAAGTGATAACTATCACTGACATTAAGGATTTTTTTCTATAAAATCCAGATATGGTGAATGTCTATTAATCTCTAAAAATATCTTTTTTGAGGTGAGGGTGCTTTCTAAGATTGATAAACGCGTTTATGACCGGATAAAAATCCCCGGTGCTTCTGTTACGTTTCGTAAACGCAACAAGCTGGGATTTTTCGAGCGTTTTTCAAAACCGATGCGGCTTTTTAACATAACTAAAAGCGGTGTTTGTTTTGCCTCTGAGAAAAAATTTAACAGCGGTGAACCCGTATGTATAGATATTCAAATCCCCGGTGAAAAAAATCTACGATTATTTGGCAAAATCAAATGGATTAACGAAAATAATAGTCCTGATAAATGTTTAATCGGTGCTCAGTTTTCCGCTTTTGGAAGAGGTTCTGATTATAATTCATTGAAAAGTTTAGATCGTCTGCGAATTCTCCAAAAAAAATACGGTCCCTCCTATAATTAATAAAGAATATTCAACTTTTTTACTCTCCTTTCCAAAATATTATATTCTCTTTTTGATCTGTTTTGTCTTACCAAATTGTAAATAAAAAAAGTTTAAAAAAAATTACTCTTCCTAAGCTCTTGTAATTAAAAAAATTGTAAAATTTTTCAGAAAATCAAGAAGAAAAAAAAACTTTTAGGTGAAAAATTTTTTCGTATATTAGTCTCGGTGTTAACGTTAGATTTTTCCAAATTGGAATAAAAACTAGCCTTTATTTTGTTCTACTGATTTTATTCTATATAAAGTACTTAATTTCAAGTCAAGAATATAACTAATTATATAATATAGATTTAACCATTATCATTCATGGGGTGATTGTATGTCCTCTAAACAAACTATTACTGATCTATTTTTAGATGAATCAGATATTAATCCATCTGTTGAGACAAAAACCACTGACAAGCAGCACAAAACCGAGGAAACTATCACCAAAAAAGTTGATAATGGGTTAGAGGTCGATCGATTCTTTACCACCAAAAATGTTGACCCGCTTGATGCTGTTATATATGAGAGACGGAGTTCTCGCATTACCGAACCAAATGGGGATGTAGTTTTTGAATTGCAGAATCTTGATGTTCCTAAATCATGGTCTCAGTTAGCCATGGATATACTGGCTTCAAAATACTGCCGGCGTGCCGGTGTACCAGACACAGGACATGAAACTTCTGCGAAACAAATCGTGCATCGTATTGCCAATACTATCCGTTGGTTTGGAGAAAAACAAGAGTACTTTTCTTCCGAGGAGGATGCTAATACTTTTGAGGCCGAATTATCTCATATTCTAATCAATCAACATGGTGCCTTTAATTCACCGGTATGGTTTAATGTTGGATTATTTCACCAATATGGTATCGAAGGAAATGGTGGTAACTATTTTTGGGATCCGGATTCAAACACTATAAAAGAGACCAGTGATTCATTCTCTCATCCACAGGGTTCTGCCTGCTTTATAAATGCTGTCACTGACGATTTAATGTCCATATTTGAACTGGTCAAAACAGAGGCAAAGCTATTTAAATTCGGGTCTGGCACCGGTACCAATTTTTCGGTTTTGCGCAGCAAGGATGAAAAGTTGAGTGGTGGTGGTACCTCATCCGGTTTGCTTTCATTCCTGGAGGTTCTGGATAAAGGCGCGGCAGCTACAAAATCTGGAGGGACAACCCGACGCGCTGCTAAAATGGTAATTCTCGATGTTGATCATCCTGAAATCTTAGACTTTATTCAATGGAAGGTCCGGGAGGAGAATAAAGCAAAATCGTTAATTAAAGAAGGCTATCCGACTGATTTTAATGGAGAGGCCTACCGAACTGTTTCTGGTCAGAATTCAAACAATTCTGTACGCGTGGTCGACGATTTTATGCGCGCGGTTGAAAGTAAAGGGTCCTGGGATACCCATTACCGTCTGAGTGGGGAGATAGCTAAAACATATAAGGCTGAATATCTGATGGATGAGATCTGTAAAGCAGCCTGGTCTACCGCTGATCCGGGATTACAGTTTCATGATACCATCAATCGCTGGCACACCTGCCCGAATACCGGACCGATCAATGCTTCTAATCCCTGTTCGGAATATATGTTTTTAGACAACTCCGCCTGTAATCTTTCTTCTGTAAATCTAATCAAATTTTTAAACGAAGCAGGAGAATTTGATGTTGAGGGATTTCGTCATACCTGTAAAATCCTTTTTATTGCCCAGGAATTACTGGTAGATCTATCATCTTACCCTACGGAGAGGATAGCTCAAAACAGTCATGATTACCGCCCACTCGGCCTCGGATATGCCAATCTGGGGACACTGCTTATGGTTCAGGGTATACCCTATGACAGTGATGAGGCACGTGCCATCGCTGGGGCCATAACCGCAATTATGACCGGACATGCCTATCAGGTCTCTGCTAAAATAGCGAAAGTAAAAGGAGCCTTTCATGGTTTCTCTATGAATAGAGAACCAATGTTAAATGTAATGCAAATGCATCGTGATGCTGTAGATACCATCGATGATCAGATCTGTCCCGATTATCTGCTCACTTCTGCCCGCAAAGATTGGGACAGAGCAATAGAATTGGGCCAACAGTTTGGTTACCGAAACTCCCAGGCCACGGTTCTGGCCCCAACCGGTACGATTGGTTTGCTTATGGATTGTGATACAACCGGTATTGAACCGGATTTTTCTCTGGTGAAGTGGAAAAAGCTGGCCGGTGGGGGATATTTTAAAATCATCAATCAGTCACTCCCGCGGGCTCTGAAAACATTAGGATACTCCAGTGATGAAATTCTGGATATTGTTTCTTTTGTACTGGGGCATGATTCGCTCGAAAATGCTCCTCATATCAACCTTGAAAATTTGCAGAAACTTGGTTATACAGAAAAAGAAATCGAAGAGGCTCAGCATGATATCGGGCAAATGAAGGCTTTGAATGAATATACCCGTCATATCAATCCAGGTAAGCTAAAAGAAAAGGGATTAGCGGAATCTCAGATACAGGAAGCGGTTCTCTATATCAACGGAACAGAATCGATTGAGGGAGCTCCCCATCTGAAAGAGCAGCATTTTCCGGTCTTTGATACGGCAAACAAATGCGGTACGGGAAAGAGATTTATAGGGGCAATGGGTCATGTTAAGATGATGGCTGCTGTTCAGCCGTTTCTTTCCGGTGCGATTTCCAAAACAGTTAATCTGCCCAATGAATGTAACGTTGAAGAAATCCGGGAAATATACCTTCAGGCCTGGAAATTAGGCCTGAAATCGATCGCTATGTACCGGGATGGATCAAAAGGATCGCAACCGCTGAGTAGCGGTAAAAATAATGATGAAACTAATAGCGGTGAATCGATTCAGGATAAAACCGAGGAATTACTCAAAGAAGCATTAAAAGATATTGTACACCGGGGTGAGAAACTGAGACTACCGTCAAAACGTACCGGTTATAATTATGCCGCTACGATTGGTGGTCAGAGGATTTTCTTTCGAACCGGTGAGTATAAAAATGGTCAAATCGGAGAAATATTTATTGACATGTTTAAAGCCGGGGCTTCATACAAAAGTCTTCTAAACTGTTTTGCTGTTGCCATTAGCCTTGGTCTTCAATATGGGGTTCCACTGCAAAAATTTGTTGAAAAATTTATCTATACGCGTTTTGAACCATCCGGTTTTACAGATCATCCAAATGTTCGAAATGCAACATCACCACTGGATTTTATATTTCGGGTACTAGGGTCAGAATATTTAGGAAGAACAGATCTTATGCAGGTTGCCCCGACAGAAGTGGATGATACATCCTATGATGTTGAGAAAGATATCGAAGAAAAATCTGCGATGGGTAGAATTCAATCTAATGATAATGCCCAAGTGGACGACTTTCTATCAAATCTCGCCGGAGACGCCCCTCCCTGTGATCTGTGCGGACATATCACCATTCGAAATGGTACCTGTTACCGTTGCTTAAATTGCGGCAATTCGATGGGTTGTTCCTAAGAAATTTTCCGGTTAATTCCTAACTTTATTCATGACCATAAGATATGTTCGGCTGTTTGAAGTTTTACGGCATTTCCTTTGATTCTACCGATAATTTCCAGGGCAAATTCAATGGCGGTACCAACCCCACGACTGGTGATAATGTTCCCATCACTAACCACATGACTTTCTTCGTACAGTGAAGGATCAAATACATTCTTTTCGGTTGGATAACTGGTCACTCTAATGTTTTTCAATATACCAGCTGTGTATAAAACAGTCGGAGCGGCGCATATGGCGCCTATAATCTTTTTCCCTCTGTCAAACTTTCGAATGGTCTCCAGTACGCGTTGATCGTTTTTAAGATTATTCGTCCCCGGTTGCCCTCCGGGTAAAATCAGACAATCAAAGTCATCCGCATCCACGCTTTCATAATAAGTGTCACACGCGATTGTAATACCATGTGATCCGGTAACCGCTTCTTGCTCAAGCCCGGCGATGGTTACATCAATACCGGCACGTCTTAGTAAATCTATAATTGTAACCGCTTCTATTTCTTCAAAACCCGGTGCTAGATATATCAATACTTTATTCATTATTTCTCTCGCTGTATATTTTTTCCCTATCATTCTATTTGGGATATTGAAAGGTGAGAAGTGAAAAATAGGAAAAAGTATTTGGGAACCTGAGCATTTGCTTCAAATTTACTTAAAAATAAACTTTGAAATAAAGATTCCAGGATAAATTTTTTGACAACCGCCAGATCATCTTCTTTTTGAGGAAAATTATCAATCCCACCCCGCCGGATAGCTTTGCTGATATTCTGCATCATTTCTGTTTTATCCACAGAATCTCCAAGAGCGAACGGTCTTGTCTCAGGTAAATTTTCTATACCCTTTCCGGCATTGGGAACATTATGCTGACCAAGACCTCATTTTTCCAGATTAGAAAATATTTCATTAAAGACCCTTTTACGGATAGATGATTTCCCTTCGGTATAAACATATCAATTGGGAATTAGGAACTGACTATAAATTCCCTACTCAACCAGAGCACAGCATGCGGCCCCCCCACATACCTGGTTGCTTTTTCTTTCGATTATCTTTAGCTTCATTCTCAATAAATATTATATAAACCAGCGAAAATTATCATCTCATGGGTTTAACATATTTTATTTCTGATGTTCATCTTGGTGAGCAGCCGGAAAACATTGAACGTGACCGGGTTAAAAATTTCATTCGTTTTCTTATGAATCTGGAAGAATCGGCTTCACGCATTTTTTTTGTCGGAGATCTTTTCGATTTCTGGTTCGAATATAAATATGTTATTCCCAAAAAACACTTTGCTGTGATCCGCCAGTTAGCTCGGATGAGAGAAAAAAATATAGAGATTGTCTATCTGGCCGGAAATCATGATTTTTGGTTGGGAACTTTTTTTGAGCGAGAATTAGGGATACAAACTGTGCTCAATGAATGGACCGGTGACATCGATGGTAAGCAATTTTATCTTTTTCACGGCGATGGTGTAGCCAAAAAAGACCACGGATACCGTTTGTTAAAAAAAATATTACGTAACCGTCTGAGCATCCACCTTTACCGTTATATACACCCGGACTGGGGTATACCTTTTGCCCGTTTTGTCTCAGGCTCCAGCCGGCACTACACCAACCGTGTCGATATGAACGATCACAAAGACTATATTGATTTTGCCCGCCAGCGATTCAGTGAAGGATACGATTATGTAATCATGGGCCACCGGCATAATCCCTATGTACATGAAGAAAACGGCAAAAAGTATACTAATCTGGGAGACTGGTTGTTTCATTATAGCTATGCTGTTTTTGATGGAAAAAATCTAGGTCTTAAATATTTAAGTCAAGAAGCAAGCATTGATTAATTTATTGATTATAACAAGTTTATGTAAGAATACTATTCTTATATTAATCCACGCGTTTTATATTGGCTCCGATCATATTTAAACGTGTGGCTATATTCTCATACCCACGATCAATTAATTCTGCTTTATCTATTTCACTAACTCCCCTGGCAGACATCGCAGCAATCATTAGGGCAATTCCAGCTCTAATATCCGGACTGCTTAAAACCTGACCTCTTAGTTCTGTCGGCCCAACAACCAATACCCGATGAGGATCACATTGTGTAATTTGTGCTCCCATTGCAATTAATTTATCTACAAAAAACATCCGGGATTCATACATCCAATCATGACAGAGCGTTACACCTTCAGCTTGTGTAGCCAATACAATAATCGGACTCATCAGATCTGTTGGAAAGCCGGGCCAGGTGGTGACCTGTATTTTCTTTACTTTCGAAATCAATCGCGAAGGTTTTATATGCAGTGTTTTATGATCAATGAATTTCATATCTACATTAAGTTTTTTTAAAAAATATTCCGTCATATGTAAATGTTTCTCATAGGCATCGTGGATGATTAATTCACTTCCTGTGCAGGCAGCCGCGATAGAAAAAGTCCCTGCTTCAATATGGTCGGGCATTATCCGGTGCTCAAATCCTTGAAACTTTTTAATACCCTTAATTTTTATCGTATTTGTACCATCACCCGATATCTTAACACCCATTTTTTTTAAAACGATTGCCAAATCAACAATATGGGGCTCTGATGCAGCATTTCTAATAATCGTTTCCCCTTTGATACCTGATGCAAGTAACATGGCATTTTCAGTTGCCGTTACTGAAGCCTCTTTCAAAAAAATATCCGCTGGATGTGGGTGGTTAAGACGGGCAACATATTTTTTGTCTTCAATTTTTACTTCTGCACCTAAAGCTGAAATAGCATCAAAATGACTGTCGACATTCCTGCGGCCCAGGACGCAACCACCCGGCGGTGTCATTTCAACTTCACCTGATCGTGCTAATAATACGCCTAAATATAAAATTGATGCTCGCAGGTTGCCTGCGAGTCTATCATCTAGTTTATATTCTGATAACACACCGCTTATTTGATATTTATTATCTTTAAGTTTCTCAACTTTCTTCCCAAGTTTGACTAGCAGATCAAGCATTACTTGTACATCACGAATTTGAGGAATATTTTCCAAAACACATGGTTCATCGGATAATGCGGTTGCGGCAATGATTGGAAGCGCTGCATTCTTATTTCCCGATATAAAAATTTCGCCTTTAAGTGTGTTTTCACCCTTTATAATATATTTTCCCATATGTCACCGTTTTTATTGTTTTCCTATTATTTGAACTTCCTCTTTCAATTCAATACCTAACTTTGACTTTGCTTCCCTTTTGACTAACTTAATGAGAGTAAGAACATCATGTGTAGTTGCCTGACCTAAATTTTCAATAAATGCGGCATGACTGGTCGATATTATCGCATCTCCAATACGCGTTCCCTTTAGCTCAAGAATCTGGTCAATGATATAACCGACAGAAGGGGTTGGTAAATTTAGCTTTAATTGCTCATCAGTTGATAAATTCCGGAAAATACAACCGGCTGATCTTCTTGGTTGAGAATATTTAGCTTTCGCCCATTTTTTTGCTAATAACCGGGCTTTTTCTATATTCCCCCTTTTTAAACGAAGATCTGCCTCTAAAATAATTTCGTGTGTTTCATGAAGAATACTCCAATCATAGGCAAATTTAAAATAGTCTTTATCTACTCGTCTTTTATTTTGACCATCAGTTATATGGGCACATTCAACCAGATCCCCGAAGAAATACTCGCCCCCATGCATATTCATGTATATAGCCCCACCAACTGTTGAGGGGATTCCCGCAAACCATTCCAAACCTGTAATCCCTTCTTTATACATCGCCTTTCTCAAATAATCAATTCTTACCCCTGAGTCAGCACGAATTCTTATGTCTGGAGTACTTGCATTATCATAATTACTTATTATCTCACTTTGAAGAGATTTAAATCTGGCCTTTGTCGATATCTTGGATTCTTCTCCTTCAAGTTTGCCAACGACTTTCCACTTTTTGGATGTATTTATTATAACCAGACCGTCATATCCCGAATCTGAAAAAATTATATTACTTCCCTTTCCAATTATAATAAATTGGTGGGCTTGAGTGTTTGCTAATAATATTGCTTTTTCCAATTGGTTACTATTTTTCACAGATACCAATAGCTTAGCATTTCCTCCAACACCTATGGTGGAGTATTTAGCCAATGCTTCATCTTGTTTTAAGATCAGGGAGTGCTCTTTAAACCTGTGTTGTAATTTTTTAAATGTGCACATATCGTATTTTTATTCATTGATAAATTCTGATCTAAAAATATTATATCACTTGCGAAAATTCGTTGGTAAAAAATGTTACGTTATAAGCAATAATTATCATAAATTGTTTGAACATATTTCCATACTCTAAAACACTGAAAAAATGAGAAATTCTTATTTCAGATAAATTAATTCAATTATACCTCAGTAACGAATTTATTATTTCTATTATCGAAGACAAAGATGCTGATTAAAATCTTAAAATTACTACAGAAATTATTCTTATTGTTTCCTAATTTACTAATCATGAATGATGTGGTTTAATATATCACATTTTCGTTATGATAAAATTTATTAATTATTTAATTTGAAATAAAATTTTTCGAATAAATGATTTTTATATTCTATCACCTGATCTATTCATAAACCACGAAGCAGACCTTTCGGTCTTCAGGACGGGTAACCGATTCAGATTGTATAGGAATTTAATCAGCCAGCTATCCGTCGATGTGGATAGAAAAGATGCTGATGTTAACTTTACAGGTATAAAGTAGAATACAAAATCATATACATAATTAGTAATTTATAACTTATCGGATTAACCACTGATTTTTTGTAAATTTAAAACATATTTTAGTATGGGTGTTAGAAAACATGATCGTAATGAAGTTTGGGGGCAGCTCATTAGTAAATGCTGCTTCCATAAAAAATGTAGTTGAAATAATAATCAAAAATCTTCATTTAAATCCTTTGCTGGTTATTTCGGCGATCGGTAAGACTACGCGAAATATTTTAAACGCAGCAGAATCTGCTGCTAATAAAAATACTCAAGATGCCTTTAATAAATTGTCGAATATCCAAGAGTATCATTTCGACATCTGCTCTGATCTTGGTATAAAAGAAGATAAATCTACTTTAAAAAAACTGGATGATCATTTTTCTGAACTTGAAGAACTCTTAGAAATGATTGCCGCCAGAGGGCAGCTAAGTCCGTTTTTACAGGACAAGGTTTTGTCCTTTGGGGAATTGTTTTCCACTACAATTTTAACCGCTGCTTTCAATCAAAGAAAAATAAAAGCAATTTTATTAGATGCTCGTATTTGCCTTATAACCGATGAGTATTTTACGCAAGCTCATCCTCAAAAAAGTATCAGTAATTCTAAAATTAATGAATATATTAAGCCGGTTTTAAAATCCAATTCTTTACCAGTAATTCAGGGATATATTGGCTCAACAATATCCGGTGAAACAACAACTTTAGGTTTTGAGGGTTCAGACTATTCTGCGGTTTTTATGGGCGTTGCTTTAGGCGTTTCAGAAATTCAGATATGGAAAGACGTTCCCGGAATTATGACTGCAGATCCAGATATAGTAAAAAACGCTTTCGTCGTTAAGAACATGTCTTATGATGAAACCGCAGAACTGTCGATATGTGGTGCTAAGATAATATATCCAGGAACTATAGAACTCGCCCATTTAAAAAATATTCCGGTCGTACTTAAAAATTTTAATGCTCCACTTGCAGATGGAACCAAAATTCTCAAAACTGCCTTACCAAAATCAACACCCAAATCTGTAACCGGAAGAAATTCTTTATCTGAAGTAACTGTTAAATCAAAAGAATTAATTAATTCGATTGATTTTCAATTTCAGGTGTTCGAGACTTTAAAAAAATATTCATTGGCTCCTTTACTCATTCAAGGTACTGAGACGACGTTGATATTTATCATTATAACTTCTGCTAATCTCAAATTATTTGAAAAAGATTGTTCAGCATTTGCAGATTTAAAGATAAAAAATAAAATGGCAACGATTTCCTTAGTCGGCGCTGGTATCGGTAATAATACTTTTTATGCCAGACAGGTTGAAAAATTATTGGATAATACTAGGAGCAAATTAATACGCTCTATTCTTTCTGATAATAGTATTACTTATCTGGTTAACGAAAAAGTAGCGCATAAATATATGAGAGAAATTCATAATTATTTTTTTGAAATTCCTAGTATCGAGGATAAATTACAATGAAAATAGCTTTGATAGGTTATGGAAAAATGGGGCAAATGATTGAAGCGATTGCTCCGACACATCAAGTAGAAGTAATTGCCCATTTTGATGAATTTAACCTTTTAAAAGATACCGAAGAGCATCGTACTTTGTTGAAAGATGTTAATATACTTATAGATTTCTCAACACCATCATCAGTAGTAGATAATATTAGGATCGGAGCAAAATTATCTAAGAATATGGTTGTTGGCACAACAGGATGGTATGATCGAATGGAAGACATAAAATCTTTGGTAAAAGCAGCTGATGTAGGATTAATATACGGAACTAATTTTTCACTAGGTATAAATTTGATGTTTAAAATTGTAGACTATGCATCGGGGCTTTTTGCAGCATTTGAGGACTATGATTCTTATATTGAGGAAAACCATCATAAAATGAAAAAGGATATTCCCTCTGGCACAGCAATAGTAATTAAAAAAATTATGGAAGAGAAATATTTAAATAGAGAGATTCATGTAAATAGTATCCGGGCGGGTTATGGACCCGGGACTCATATTGTCAATTTTGACTCGGTTGATGACTCCATGAGAATTGAACATATAGCAAGAAGTCGTCATGGCTTTGCAGAAGGAACTTTTTGGGCCGCTAAGTGGATTCATAATAAAAAAGGATTTTATGAATTTAAGGATGTTTTGGACGACATAATTGCTAAAAAATAAACTCCCGGGTTTCTTTGTTATATAAACAGGAGTTAAAGATGCAATATTTAAAAGAACTCTATGGATGTGGCACAGCATTAGTTACCCCGTTTCAAGCAAATGGGCAAATTGATGAAGATTCATTAAAAAGATTAGTAGATTATCAAATTGAAAACGGGATTGACTTTTTAGTACCCTGCGGGACAACAGGTGAAAGTACGACCTTAACGGAGGAAGAACATCTAAGAGTTGTTAAAATAGTAATGAAACAAGCTGACGGAAAAGTCCCGGTTATTGCCGGCGCAGGAGGTAATAATACCTCTAAAGTTATTGAATTGGCTAAAGGCGTAGCCGATCTGGGAGTAAATGGGATTTTATCTGTCACACCTTATTATAACAAACCTACCCAAGATGGTCTTGTGGCACACTACGAGGCTATTGCTAAATCGGTTGATACCGTTATTATAATTTACAATGTACCTGGTCGCACATCAGTAAATATCTTACCGGATACCGTGGTCAAACTTAGCGATCTGAAAAATATAGTTGCGATAAAAGAAGCTTCAGGAAATATCGGTCAGATTTCTGAGCTAGCTGTTAAAGTACCTGAAAATTTTATAATATTATCTGGTGATGATATCGCGACAATACCTATTTTATCGCTGGGAGGTAGGGGTTTAATATCCGTTGTTGCAAATGAAGTACCCTTTTTAATGACCAAACTTGTACACCTCTGTTTGGAATCAAAATACGATGAGGCACAAAAAATTCAGCATAATATATTTAAACTCATGACTCTTAATTTTATTGAAACCAATCCAATTCCCGTAAAAGCTGCCTTATCTTTAATGGGATTGATGGAAGATACCTGTCGCCTGCCACTAATTAAAATAAAAGAAAAAAACAAACAGTTGCTCAAAGAAGAACTCATAAAGTTAAATCTTGTCAATTCTCATTAAGAAATAGTCACCATATGAAATTAAAAGATTTGATTGAAGAATTATATTCAAAATCGCCTCAGAAAAAATACGACAAAAAGTTTTATGAATATTTCTCTCAATTCAAAGAAGCTCTTAACAGCGGTGTTATAAGAATTGCTGAGAAAAAAAACGATAAATGGATCGTAAATAACTGGGTCAAAAAAGGAATTTTACTCGGTTTTCGTATCGGCGGGTTTCATAATTATTCCATTAACGATCAATTTACTTTTTATGATAAAAGTACATATCCACTTAAAAAAATTTCCCTATCAGATAATATAAGGATTGTACCGGGTGGTTCTTCCGTCAGAGACGGTTGTTTTATTAGTCCTGGCGTTGTGTGCATGCCTCCAATGTATATCAATGTAGGTGCCTATGTGGGCGCCGGAACTATGATCGATTCCCATGCACTTGTTGGTTCGTGTGCTCAGATTGGTAAGGGTGTACATGTTAGCGCAGCTGCTCAAATTGGAGGAGTTTTAGAGCCCATCGGTGCATTACCTGTAATAATTGAAGACGATGTTTTAATCGGGGGAAATTGTGGTATTTATGAAGGTGTAATAATACACGAAAAAGCAGTCATTGCATCAGGAACAATCATTACCGGCAGCACACCGGTTTATGATTTAGTAAAAAAAAGAATCTATCGCAAGAATAAAGAATTACCATTGGAGATTCCCATGGGGGCCGTCGTTGTGCCTGGTAGTCGTCAAATTGAAGATAACTGGGGGAAGAAAAAAGGCCTGGCGATTACAACCCCGATAATTGTAAAATACCGAGATAAAAAAACAGATCAATCTGTAGAATTGGAAAAATGGTTGCGTTAAAAGATACAATCAGTAATTTTATAATACGACTAGAATATGGTAAGTTATAAAATAGGTAATGATATGGAAGATAACTATTTAACCGTTTCGAGTCAGCCTTTTTCCTCGGAGATTAAAGTTAAGGGCTCAAAATTTATTGGCCATGTGTTTCATGTTTTAAATAAAGGACAGGCGGAGTCTGTATACTCAAATATAAAAAGAAAATATCATGATGCGACGCATAACTGCTTTGCTTATCGTTTTTCTCCGGACGAATTTCGTTATTCAGATGATGGAGAACCATCTGGTACCGCAGGGAAACCAATCTATCAGATTTTAGAAACCAATGGTCTCATTCAGACCATTATCATTGTAACCCGCTATTTTGGAGGAACCAAATTAGGTACAGGTGGATTGAGTCATGCTTATTCAGACGCCGCCAGGGAGGTTCTTAGTAAAACTAAGATTGTAGTAAAAACCAGATATAATACCCTTACAGTTGAGTTCAACTACGATAAACTGAACTACCTCATTGATCGCATTAATCAATACAAAGGTATTATCGGAAAAACAGAATATACTGAAAAAATTATTTTTTGTGTGCAAATTCCTGTCACTAAATATGCAAAATTTATAGAAGAGATCGAAGTTAATTCCGGCAATGGAATAATTATCATAGATAAAGAATTTTAAAGCAGCCCTGACGTCTTTCAGCCATAATGGAAAGTATAAATGCTTGAAGTCATAGACCTGGCGAAATCTTTCGAAAAAACACAAGCCCTGGACGGTATATCTTTCAAGGTTAAACCGGGAGAAATATTTGGTCTTCTTGGTCCAAACGGTGCCGGAAAAACCACGACATTGCGGATCATTATGCAAATTTTAAAACCAGACCGTGGAGAAATCCTGTATCAGGGTCAATCCCGGGTGAAATTGCGACGGAATTTATTTGGGTATTTACCCGAAGAACGAGGGCTCTACCAACGATCAAAAGTACTTGATTTACTTATATATATGGGTATTTTAAACCGCCTCTCCAGGCATCGCGCAGAAGTTGAAGCTATTAGGTATCTCGACAAAATGGGATTGATTGATTATACCCGAAAAAAAGTAAGCGAGCTTTCAAAAGGAATGCAACAAAAAATACAATTCATTATCGCAATGTTGCATAATCCTGAAATTCTAATACTTGATGAGCCTTTTGTAGGTCTGGATCCGGTCAATCAAATGGTTTTGCGGGACATTATTTCGCAGAACCAACAAGAAAAAAAAATTATTCTCATTTCCACCCATCAAATGTCAGAAATCGAGAAAATCGCCGATCATATTTATCTGATCAATCAGGGCAAAATGATCCTGGATGGGACGATCAAGGAGATTAAGTCCCGTTTTAAGGAAGATGCTTATTATATTGAAACTGAAGACAGTATTGCCGGGATAAAGGATTTTAAAGATATAAAAATCCTCGAAGAGCATAATCAGAGCTGTAAAATATCAATTAACAACGCAGATCTAAATAAACAAAAGATTATTCGAGCACTATTTGAGAAATTAACCATTTCCAAATTTATTCAGGTGGAACCTTCTTTAAACGACATTTTTATCAAATTAATACAGAACGATTCAAAGAAGAAATAACAGTCCATGAGAATTATCTTTTACATTGCCCGCTGGGAGTTCCTAACACGATTTAAAACCCGCTCCTTTCTATTTTCGACGTTTATACTACCGATTTTATTTTCTCTTTTGATCACACTGCCTGTTTTTTTTATTACCTACGAAGAGACGATTTCAACCAAATTAATTGGTGTTATAAATCTAAATGAAGAAGACCTTTTTGAAAAATTACAGAATCACCTGAATAGCAATTATCAGCTGGAAGCCGGATCACCGGAATACATTACTTTACCGATATCGGTCGAAAGTTCCCTCTCCTATAAGGCCGCTTATAATGATTTTCAGGAGGTCTCCAAACAACTGGATTCGTTGGCAGCCGCCTACAGTGAACTAAAGGACAAAAGAGAAAGATATTACAGAAGTGAAACGATCAAAAACAAACAATATTATCTGCAGAAGTCGTATGACGAACTAATTACTACCCGCGAGTTTAAGGAAATAACAGAAATCGATTATAACTATTATAAACATCAATTGGACTCTATTTTTGAGAGAGAAGCCCGGCTGGCTGCCGATTCTCTTTTACTTCAAAAAGTATTAAATGCCTATCTTGTTTTTCCAAATAACATCTATGGGATCCGGGGTATTGAATATCATTCCCTGAATCCCGGTGAACTGCTGGAATCAGAGAGAATGCAGAAGATCATCAATGAAGTTATTATTAAATCCCGACTTGAAGAGGCCAATATTAATTCCAAGCAAATATCACAATGGTTAAAGCCAGCAAAATTAAAGAAATTTCAGTTACGTGCTCAGGGTCCGACTGAATGGGATTTTTATATTGAATTTTACGGGGCGGTTATCGGGGTTGTACTTCTCTTTATGGCCATATTTACCTCCGGAGGATTCTTGTTCAGCAGCGTTCTCTCGGAAAAAACGAATCGGGTCATCGAAATATTACTCAGCTATGCAAGTAGTCTCCAAATCATGGCAGGTAAGATATTTGGATTAGGATTTCTCGGATTGATGCAGGTCTTAATCTGGTTGGGTATTGCCGCGATATTTGTGTTTTTCAATCTGTTCCAGGCAGCGGGTATTTCCTATCTGAATGTAGAAAATGCTTTCTACTTTTTACATTATTTTTCCCTCGGTTATCTTCTGTATGCTGCCATATTTGTTGCTATTGGGGCAATCTTTTCCACCGAACAGGAAGCACAACAGGTGAATATCATTTTACGGACCATCGCAATAATTCCGGTATTACTGGTCTTTTTGTTTCTTAAAGAACCAAATTCATCGATCATCACATTTTTGAGCTATATCCCTTTACTGACACCCTATTTTATGATTTTGAAAATATCTCAATACGGAATTCCTCTCTCATCCGATGTTTATATTACCAGTATTATACTGATCATATCGATTATTGGTATGGTGTTTATTGCAGCTAAAATTTTCAGAATGGGTATTTTGATGTACGGTAAAAAATTTACTGTCCGCGATATTTTTCTTCTCTTACGATCCAGCTAGTTTTCTGTATTACTACTTTTTTTTACTGCAACCACAATTAAAATAGTTTCTAAGATCCCGGCAATCAATAATAATGGTACGACCGTAAATAGATAATATTTCATATAGTGACAAAACTCAACCACCGGGAGATACGTCACCCGGAAAAAATGGGTCATGCTGAATTGAGCAGCCATAGTAATACTCAACCAGGCAGCCGGTAACTCAAGTATTGCCACCGGGTTTAACAAACCCAAATAATAGAAACGCCCTTCAAGACTGTGATACATGACAATACCGATATTGATGCCCATATATAAAACAAATATCAATGGTAATACTACACCCCAGGCAGATAATAAGTTTAGTAAAAGCGAAGTCACATTCAGAGAAAAAAGAATTATAAAGATTTTTAGTGGATGATGTTGCTTTTTAAAAAACTGATCCATCAGTTTTATGATATAAAGAGGATAGGCTGTGAGCCATTTTATCTTTTTATAGTATGCTGTGGGCGCAAAAGCATACCCGATAAAAAAGAACAACACGGATACAATGAATATTTGCATATTTATCACCCGGAATATTTCCAGGAATGATTGTATTATTTGCATTAATTGGTTAGATAATGTTTATTGGAATATTAAATACCGTTGATTATTTTAACCGGTCTTTTACTGCGGGATATCCTCCCAGACTTTCAGCATTGGTTACCCCGGAAATAATTGACTGACGTAATACCTCGGTTGCCATTTCATAAATTACTTCTGTATTGACCTCTTCCTGACCGCTGGCCAGGGAAAAGATAATATCACCGTCATAGCTTGTTGAGGCAGGAACCACTGCCCGGGCCAGACCATTTTGTGCCCGCCGGGAAAGAATGTTGGTCTCCAGCTTTAATAGTTTCGCATTTGTTAGCAAGGCACATAAAATTGTATTTTCCGTCAATCCCATCTGTGGTTGTTGCCACCGACGGGAGATATTTTTTTCTGCAATAAATTCACCCTTACTGCCGAGGGCTCCGGCAATAATTTTTCCCTTGACATCGACAATATCACCGACCGGATTTATTATCGTAACTGCCCGTACAAATATACGATCCATAGTAACTGTTGCAATCCCCAGACCACCTTTCATTGCTCCTGAAAGACCAGACCACTTTCCTACAGTTGCACCAGTGCCGGCACCGATAGATCCCTGATCATTAAATTTATCACTTGCTTTTCGACACGCCTCGTAAGCATTCTCCGCTGTTGGTCTAACCAGGGGATTACCGATATTTAAGTCGAATATAACCGCAGCTGGTACAATGGGCACAACACCGAAACTGGTTTCATACCCCTGGTTATTTTCCTCAAGAAAGTTAACGACTCCAGCGGCAGCATTTAGCCCATAGGCACTGCCACCGGTAAGAAATAACGCCTGAATATGACTAATTTTTCGTTGTGGCGCAAGAAGAGCCGTCTCGCGGGAACCGGGTGATGCGCCGGGAATATAACAGGAGGCGACGGTATCGGGGGGACAGAGAATCACCGTACAACCTGTAATATTTTCTTTATCCGTAAAATGTCCAATCTTATACTTATTTTGCATTAGCACAATCCTTTGAGATCTTATCCATATTGTTAGATGCTATTCTTTAATCGTTTTTTTATCTTTGAATTTTGATAATAAATAATCGGTCCCTGCTTGTAAATTTTCTTTTCTACCCAGATCCAGCCAGAAATCCGTTTTGCTTTGATAAGCAATAATTCGTTTTTCTTTCTTTGCCAACTCCAGATAAGCTTTGATGATGGGAAAAACTTCTGCCTCTGGCAAAATCGGAAAAATCGCCGGTGATATCATATGAATACCCAGAAACGATAAGGTTTCTAATGGTTCATCGATCGCTTTTACAATTTCGGTTTTTTCTGTATCTGTAGATCGCCAGCCTACCAGTTGATTATTCTGTCCAAAAAGTAAATAACGGGAGGTTTTTCTTTTTTTTACTGCTAGAGTAACCAGGGCATCGTTTTTTTTGTGAAATTCCAGCATCCGAATCAGATCTATCGAAGAAATAACATCAACATTATGCAAAATAAATGGCTGGTCATCATCAAAAAACCAGGCCGCCTTTTTTAAACCACCACCGGTATCAAGTAGATTTTTTTCCATCGAAATCTCTACACGGACACCAAAATTGTTATTATCTTCTATGTATCGCATTACTTTACCCGCATGGTGATGCACATTAATGATGACCTCATCAACACCGGCTGATTTTAATTTATCAATCAGAAAGGACAGAAGAGGCCTACCGGCAATAGAAATAAGTGGCTTTGGGATTGTATCGGTGATGGGTTTCAGACGTGAACCAAGACCGGCGGCAAGAATCATTGCTTTCATCAATTACTTCTCTATCATCTCTAATTCGCGATGACGTATCTCAACATCAATTTTGTATTTTTCCTTTAAGTATTCGCTGAGCTGGTTTGCGCAGTATACTGACCGATGTTGCCCCCCTGTACAGCCATAGGCAACCATCAGATCAGTAAAATTTCGCTCCTGATAATTTATGATCGATTGATCGATGATCTGAAAGACGTTATTAAGAAAAGCTGTTACAACGTTTTCTTTTTCCAGAAAGGCGATTACATTCTTATCATTTCCTGTTACGCTCGCAAATTCGGGATAGCGCCCGGGATTGGGCAATGCCCGGCAATCAAAGACAAACCCCCCGCCATGTCCTTTTTCATCCCATGGGATTCCCCGCTTATATGAAAAACTTTGAATATGAACGGTGAGTTTCAATTCTACATCTCCCAGCTGCCGTAAATACGTTGAACGTATCAGACGGCTCCAGGCATCCATAAGCGCAGGGAGTTTAATCGGTAATTTTACTGTATGTAATAATATTTCCAAATTATGGATCGCATAAGGGACACTCTTAAGAAAATGAGGTTTCCGTTCATAAAAACCACGAAAACCATAGGCCCCTAACGCTTGCATAATTCGGATAAAAACATATCCATAATAGTACTCAATAAATGTTTTGCTGTCAACCGTTGTAAATTCCTGGAGGGTATGGATATACTCATCTAAAAGATGCAACCGGACTTCTGGGGGAATATCTGCCTTGGCATCGTATAATAGGGAAGCAATATCATACTGTAAAGCACCTTTTCGTCCTCCCTGATAATCGATAAAATAGGGTTTCTCGTCAACCAGCATGATGTTACGGGACTGAAAATCACGATATAAAAAATAGTTTCGATCGGCTGAAAGAAGAAATTTCGAAAATTTTTGAAAATCGTTTTCTAATTTTTGTTCATCAAAGGGAATTTGCGCCAATTTCAAAAAATAATATTTGAAGTAATTTAAATCCCACATCATTGATTGCTTGTCAAAACTTCGCCGGGGATAACATACCCGATAGTTTAAATCCTGGGCAGCCCCGATTTGAAATCTGGGAAGAATTCGCACAACTTCTTCATATACTTTGATTATTTTACCGGAGAAATTCTCTTTTTTTCTTATATCCGATAAAAAAGAGAACAGTGTTTCATCACCCAGATCTTGTTCCAGATATATATGTCTATCCAGATCTTCAGAATATATTTCTGGAACAGGCAGACCTGCATTAAAAAATTTACGGGAAAAAGTCAGAAATGCAATATTCTCTGATTTGTCCGTATTAAAAGCGCCGATCGCTTTGTGTGAGGAACCGGAGAGACGAACATATTCTCTGGTCGATCCATGCGCTGGCAATGGTTTGATCGTAGAAGCTTGTTCTCCTGACCAGGATTCGAAAAGGTTAATTAGGTTTTTTTTCTTATCCGCTTTCATATTCTTAATCATAATAATAAGCAAAATTAGACAACGTTTGTATCGTGTGCAACCCTTTAGCGGGCGACAACTAAAATTACACTTACATAAATATGCTGTAACTGATTATCAGATATAAAAGAGCCGCGAAGCCGGCCGCTGTTAAGGCAAGGGGAAGCTGCGTATTAACATGATCCATTAAATCTGATCCTGATACCATGGCCGATAATATCGTTGTGTCCGAAATAGGAGAACATTGATCCCCAAAGACAGCACCACCCATGATAGCAGCAAAATTAAGTGTGATATACAGCGGATCACTACTGATGGAAAATGCTAATGGAATAGCAATGGGAAATACTACTGCGTATGTTCCCCAGGAGCTGCCAATCGAGAATGATATTAGCATGCAGATAAAAAGAAGGATCGGCGGTAAAATATAAGGAATCATCAAAATAAGATCGCGTGATATTTCAATGATATATTGTGAGGTGCCTAAAACCTCTGAAACATTTCCAAGGGTTACAGCCAAACCAAGAATTATCGCTCCCATGGTTACACCTTTTATCCCGTCGATGAGCCCTTCAAAGACATCATCCAGTCTCATACCACGAATAAGACTGACAAGTATACCCATGATAACCGAAAGGCCAAAGGCTTCGAAAATAAAAAGCTGTCCGGTTATGATCCAGGGGATTATCGCAACACCGATCAGCGTACCTATTGGCAACACAAAATCTACTAACGACGATCGATAATAATCGGGAACGGCGGTTGTTTCAATTTCTTTGCTCAACATTGGTTTGGCTCCCGCTCGATCCAATTCTCCTGTCGTTGTTACACGGTGTATTGCTTTACGCATTTGTTTGCCTAAAAAAGGCATTTTATTGATTGCAAGCAAAAATGTAAACAAAACGGCAAATATTGCATAAAAGTTATAGGGGATCGCTTTTAAAAAATAGGAAATTCCGACATCTTCATTGGGGATGTACTGTTGAATAGACCCAATGGCAACCAGTCCTCCAATATAAGCCGGCCAGGCATTAAAAGGTATGATCGTTGCTATCGGCGATGCGGTTGAATCTACGATATAGGATAACTCCTCATGGGAAACTTTTTCTTTGTCCGTAATTGGCTTTACCGTCGTGCCCGTTAATACCGTACTTATAGTTCCGCCCTGATGGAAGACAATACCCATAAACCAGGCAAAGAGTTTGGCTGTTTTTCGATTATGAACATAACGATCACCAACCCAATTAGCAAAGTAAAGCGCACCGCCATTTTTATTCCACACACCGATTAAACCACCCAGAGCCCAGAGATAAACCAGCAGAATCTTAGCGTATTTGTCACTGCCTAAGCTTGGAATTAAATAGGTATTGAGAATATTATAGTTGCCTGTGATAAAACCGCCCACGGCAATACCTGCAAATAATGCAAGAATAACATTCTTTGTATAAAAACACAAAAACAGGGTGACAATTGCGGGAAAGAGGGAATAGAAACCGTAATGATATTCTGAGATTTGTTGAGGCTGTTTAATGCCGTAATATAATGCCAGTAAAATAAAAATAACCGCCGGCAACCAAAGCCAGTCCTTGATAGGTTTCATCTTTCTTCTTCTTTTCATGAAACTCTTAACACTACCAGGAATCAATTTACACAAAAGGGTAAAAATAACAAAGGGATACACTTTCTGGTTCACCGGCGAATCGCAGTGACGAAAAAGGGGGTCATGCAAGCGTTAGCGTTAGTCATGGCTGATCCGCTTAAGCGGAAAGCAATTGAAATAATTACTATGGGGCAAAAGATATAATTTGATTCTGATAAAAATAATCCCTACCGAATTACTGATTATTCATAACGAAGGGATTCGATCGGATCCAATTTTGAGGCTTTTGCCGCTGGATAAATTCCGGCAAACAAACCGACAATCGATGTAACCAGTAAAGCAGAAACGACAGACCACATCGGTACGGCAAATGGAATATCGAAAGCAGAAGAAATAAAAAAAGCTAATAAAAATCCCAATAAAACCCCAAAAAAGCCTCCGATAAGACTTAGAAAAATCGATTCATTCAGGAATTGGATCAATATCGCTTGACGTTTAGCACCTACTGCTTTGCGGATACCGATTTCTCTCGTGCGTTCAGTGACCGTTACCAGCATTATATTCATGACACCGATACTTCCTACGAGCAAAGAGATCATTCCTATCAAAACAGCAACCAATTGGATCATCCCTGCCGTATTTTGAAAATCTTCAATAAGTGAATCATTACTCCAGATCTCAAAGTCGTTCGGTTCACCTGGCGAGATTTTTCTAATCGTTCGCAACACACCCATTACCTGGGATTTTGCTTCTTCGACATGAGAAACGTCAATCGCCTGGACGGTTATAAAAACAGAGCGATACTTTCCGAAGATATCTTCAAAAGTGGTTATAGGAATTACTGCCCGGTTATTGGCGCTTTGACCGAAGGTGCGGGTACCCAGATCTTCAAATGTTCCAATCACTTGAAATTTTATCCCGGCGATCTTTATATATTTACCCAGCGGATCTTCATAAGGAAAAAGATCATCCACAATATCTTTCGCAATCACCGCCACCCGTGCATTGGACAAGACGTCAGAACGAGAAATAATTCTACCGCGGTCTACGGGCTCGGCATTATTATAAAAGTACTCCGGTTCGCCACCACCAAGCGTATACGAAGGATTTGTTTTTTTATCCCTATAGCGAAAGGAAATGCCATAATTCCAGACTTCTGCTCCAACAAATTTTACGACATTACATTTTTCACGAATTTCTTTCGCATATTCTTTTTTCAAGTCTTTTCTTACTTCTCTCCGTCTGTGATCAAAACCGCCGCTGCGATCATACTTTTCCACCTGAAATACATTAGCACCAAGTCCCTGCATGTCCTCGGTAATACTTAGGTTATACCCTTCCAGAATAGCGACAATGAATATAACCGTGGCGATACCAATCGTGATACCCAAAGTGGTTAAAATCGATCGTAATTTACTGGACTTCAATTGCGTCCATGCTATTTTAATATTTTCCTGAATATTAATATGCATGTGATATCTCACTCATAATGTAAAGAATCAATAGGGTTCATTTTTGCTGCTTTCCAGGCCGGGTAAAAGCCAGCCGCGACTCCGGTAAAAGACGAAAATCCAAAACCGACAAGTATGGAAGTTAAACTTACCCCTGTTGATAACTCCATTTGTGAAAGCACAGCACTTCCACCAAAGTAGCCAAAAATAATACCGATGATTCCACCTATGGATGCAATAGCCACGGATTCAAGAACAAATTGAGACAGAATGTTTTTTCTCTTGGCCCCAATGGCTTTTCGGATACCAATTTCTCTTGTTCGTTCTGTTACACTAACAAGCATGATATTAGTAATTCCAATACCACCAACCAACAAAGAAATACCACCAATAACAAATATGATCGCAAAAAGGGTACCGGTGATATTCTGATACAACTGGGTTAACTGATCTTGCTGGTTGATCGCAAAATCATCATCGTCGTCCGCTGCTATCTTTCTCGTTTTTCTCATGATGCCGCGTATTTCATCTTTCAATTCTTCCACTTTTGAGACATCCGTGACATTCATGGCAATACGCATGCCACGATGGCCGCTAAAAATACCTCGAAACGTACCATAGGGAACGAGAACATAATTATCCATACTCTGTCCAAAAACTTTTCCCTGTTTTTCATTTACCCCGATAACGCGGTATTTATCTGGTCCCACTTTGATTCTCTTCCCGATAGGCGATTCCTGCTTAAAAAGATTTTTCGCCACATCATCTCCCAAGACACATACCCGGTGATTACGGCTAATATCCATTTCGGTCAAAAACCGGCCGGCTGCTGGGGCAACATTATCGGTATCCTTATACTGATCGCTCGTTCCGACGATCGGCACCCGTTCATAAACTTCACTTTTATACTTAACTGTTTTAAAGGTCATAACTGCCGGTGCAATATAGTCTGCCTGTTTTGAAAATTTTTGTAATGCCTCATACTCTTTATAAGTAACGTTTTTCCGATTACGATATTTCCAGAAATCACCCTGGATCACCCAGGGGAACTTTTCAACATAAACAGTTGAAGAACCTATATTTGATAGCTGCCCGATCACATATTCATTCAATCCCTGGATTGTCGTAAAAATCGTAATAATCGTTGTGACGCCAATTAATATGCCCAGGGTAGTCAAAACTGAGCGTAATTTATGGGACTTAAGGGCGGTCCAGGCCATTATAAAATATTCAGAAATTAAAGAAAATCCGGAAAATTTCATTCAATTTTTCTCACTTTTTTTTTCATCGGATTGGACAAGTCCATCCAGAAGACGGATAACCCTTTGACTGTGATTGGCAATATATTCTTCGTGGGTTATAAGAATAATGGTATTGCCCGCATTGTGCAACTGTTGGAATATTTCCATAATTTCTTCGCCGGTATTAGAGTCCAGGTTGCCGGTTGGTTCATCGGCAAGAATTATGGCGGGGTCATTTACAAGGGCCCGGGCAATAGCTACCCGTTGCCTCTGTCCACCGGATAATTCACTTGGTTTATGATCCATGCGATCGGCCAGTCCTACCTTTTCTAATGCTTCAACAGCCATTTGACGGCGTTTTACCCTTGTAGCACCGCTATAAATCAACGGTAGTTCTACATTATGGAGAGCATCGGCCCGTGGAAGCAAATTGAAAGTCTGAAAAACAAATCCGATTTTTTTATTTCTAATTTCCGCCAGTTCATCATCATTCAATTGGCTCACATCTTTTTTATCTAAAATATAAGTCCCTTCCGTAGGTACATCCAGACAACCGATGATATTCATCAATGTAGATTTTCCGGATCCGGAAGGTCCCATAATGGCCAGGTACTCATTGAGCTCAATGGACATATTGATACCACGAATAGCCGGGACTTCTATGTCTCCTAAACGATAGATCTTTTTTAAATTTTGTACATCAATCAGCATTTGCATTTTCCTTTTTATTTTTCTCATATTCGAGCAGATCACCATCTTTTAATGATTTGCTTAAAATCCGGAACGGTCCTGTTATGACAGTTTCGCCCTCTTCCAGTCCTGAAATTACCGCATAGTCTGTATCATCTGAAATACCTAGTTTAACAGGTTTCGAAACTGCTTTGTTATCTTCCACACAAAATACAACCTCGAGCATTTCCGGTTTTTTCGTCTTCATCGCTTCATCTTCCGGCTGATTAGAATCTGTATTTTCCTCTACACCGGGCTTTTTTTCCAGTTTCTCTTTGGGACGCACAGTAACCGCCTGAATAGGAACTTTTAGAACATCTTCCTGAGTCTCAGTAACTATATCAACCGTAGTGCTCATACCTGGACGGAATCTATCGTTATAATCCAGAAGAGCAACAGTAACCTCAAAATTAGTGACCTGTTCCTGTGTCCCCAAACCTTTGACAGTTGCACTATTCGCGATCTGAGTAACTTTTCCCTTAAATGTTGTATCTGCAAAGGCATCAATTTCCACGACTGCCGTATCTCCCAAGGAGACGTTGATTACATCATTTTCATCAACCTCAATAGCCGCTTCCATTTTTATCAGATCAGCGACGATCATGATCACATCTTCCTGGAATTGTGCGCCCAGCGCAATTTCACCCTCTTCTTTATTCAATTTTGTCACAATTCCATCCATATCGGCATGCAGGCGCGTTTTTTCCAGAGCATCCTTTGCCTCTTTCACCGAAGCCTTTGCCTGACGTGTATTGCTTTGTGCAGCTTCATAGGAGGCTTCCACCGCTTCATATTCCGCTTCCGACATTAATCCTTTTTTATAAAGATCCTTGGAACGTATGATCTCGCTCTTTGATTTTTTCTCGTTAGCCAGCATGGAAAGCAGGGTGGACTCTGCCCGTTCCAGTGCAGCCAGATACTGTTCCTGGTCCAGATCAACTAATAGCTGCCCTTTTTTTACCCGGTCTCCCTCCTCTGCATAAAGCCTCATAATTTTCCCGGCAACGCGTGCACTGATTTTAACCTGCACTTCCGGCCTGATCTGGCCGGAACCTGTCACTTTCTGCATGATCTTTCCGCGCTTAAGCTCCTCAACATCTACATTGACACCCTTTTCCTTTTTCAGAATGTTTGCAACAACTAAAGCGATAACGGCGATGACAACGACAGATATAATAATTATCTTTTTCATTCAGAGGTCTCCCTGTTTTTTGCATAGATAATACCCATGGATTGTTCCAACTCTGCCTGGGTCATGCGAGCGTTGTATTTGGCAGCAACCAGGGTCTCTTCGGCCCGTGTCAGATTGACCTGGGCTTCGCGTACTTCCAGTGCTGTTCCTGAACCGATTCTATATCTTTCCTCTGCCAAACGGAATTCTTCATTTGCTGCTTCCAAATTTTGTTCATTGATCTTAATAATATCCAGATAGGAGTTGAAGGTGTCAACCAGCTGGGCAATATCCGATTTTAGAGCACGTTTGTTTTCTTCATACGTTTCCTGGGCATTGCGCATCATCAATTTGCTTTTTTGAATACGTACTTTGTCCGTGAATCCATTAAATAAATTTACTCGCAAAGAAAAACCCCAATTCATACTCCAATTCTTGTCAAAATTTTTATATACCCGTGCGATATCTTCATGTCTACGATCATAACTGAAAAAAGCACCTAAAGTAGGCCATAGAGTAGCATAAGAGCGGGAGACATTTAGATCATATGCCCTGATATCTTCTTCTCCCATTTTTAATTCCGGATTCAAGTCTATCGCCTGCTGATATAATTCCTCAATTCCCTGAAAAGAGGTAGGTAGATCAAATTCCGGTTCAATGGTAATCGGCATCCTTGGATCCCGCCCCATCACTAAATTAAGATTTTGCCTGGCATTTAAAACCGTATTTTTCTGCAGAAGCATTTGTATTTTATCATTGCCCAGATTTACCCTACTGCGAAATACATCGATTTTTGCAACCGCTCCCAGCTCAAACATTTTTTCTGTTTTATTTAGATTATCTTCACTGCGACCGACAGCCAGCTGGTTTACTTCCAGAAGGTTTTCCTGTTTCAGGAGATTGAAAAAAGCCTGCTGCACCATAAAAACGGTATTATTGGCAACAGACTCTAAATTAAAATCAGAATAACGTTTCATCGTTTTCGCGTAATCGATCGCCTGCCACCATTCGCCGCCATCAAATAGGTTTTGATTGATACTCAGACCGAAATTATTAAAATCAGTGATATATCCATCTTGTGTAATAATCTTACGTTCATAGATGACATTACCAAGAGAATCAAAGCCAATCGGCGTATCTCCTTCTCTTTCGCTTTGCCCGGCCTCCGCTCTTCCGGTGGAAGCTGATAGACTGATGGTTGGCAAGATTCCGGCATAGGAACCGAGTACGTCTTCATCAGCACTTTTATTTAAGTTAATAGACTTGATTATAGAGGAATTATTTTTTAGTGCGATCTGTATGCAATTATCCAGCGTCAGGATCTCTGATTGAGCAAAGGTGCTGTTGATAATCAGCATGATCAGAACAATAATAAGTGTTAATAGTCTCATAAAACATCTCCTTTTATTAAATCTACACATTACCCAGATAGTATTTAGCTTTCAGAAAGTCATTTAATTTTTAACACTGTCTTAATATAATACAAATTGGCTATTACCGGACGTCTTTGATTTTCCATTCTAATGGCTGTGTACTCGATTAAGACGAGTGTTTTGCCCAAAAAGTTGCGGTGGTAACTGTTAAATATACATATCATTATCTAAAAAATTCAATTTCTAATTAATTTCTACCAATTATTTTCGAATTTTAATGATATGACTGATTTTTCGGGCTCTAGGTTTATGTTCTCGTGGAACTACACATTTTATTATATTATATCATGAGTGTCCGGTTTAAAATTTTAGTTAGTACTGATTTTACTAATAGTTTTTA
>CAZBBC010000003.1:97640-114344 GCA_964489835.1 uncultured Calditrichota bacterium | reverse complement strand
CTTTTGCCTGTCTTTTTACGTGGGAAATGATTACCCGGATATTACCGGATGTTCGGACAAATGCCGGATTATTCACCCAAAGAATATCTTACATTCTTCCTATTTTGGGATTATGGCTAATTCTGACTGGTCGTCAATACACCGGCTTGGTACTGATATTTCTGAGCCTGGCCGTTTCCATTGATAAGATTGTTGGTACCGGCCTTATATATCAGCGAAGATTCTATCTGTATTTACTCATCATTATTGTTTTTACTCTTTTATTTAACGGCTATCTGACCTGGCGCCCCGTTGTTCAATACGATGAAGCCTATCAACTGGGATTTCGCATCTTTACCATCCCCATCGAAGATTTTGGTTATGGGTTATCTTTTTTATTTTTGTGTACCATACTTTACGAGAAGTTTAAGAGCAAAAAATCATCACTTTTAACGGAGTTTAAAAAGACATGAAAAAAGTAATTATCATCGGATCCGGATTCGGTGGCTTAGCAACAGCCATACGTCTGCAAGCCCTGGGAATGGACGTAACGATAATGGAAAAAAATGAACAGATTGGTGGACATGCTTCCCAGCTTTCCATTGATGGATATACCTTTGATATGGGACCATCACTGATCACGGCACCGTCAATCATTGAAGATGTATTTAAAGCGGCAGGAAGAAATACCTCTGATTATCTGAATATGATCAAATTAGATCCATATTACAGAATCTATTTTCATGATAAAACTTTTGTGGATTATAGTGGGGATAGTGAGGCAATGAAAACACAAATGGCCAGGTTCGATCCCCGGGATGCTGCAAATTATGACCGGTTCATGAGAGACTGTAAAAATATATATGATGCAGTAATTACTGACGGATTAGGTTCCGAACCGCTTATGAGTTGGAAAGATATGTTCCGTTTTGTGCCAAAGGCGATTAAACTCAATGCCTTACTGCCTTCCTATTCATTTGTTAAACGGTATTTTAAGGATCCTAAAAACCGGTTTATGTTTTCTTTTCATCCACTTTTTATCGGTGCTAATCCTTTTCGCGCACCTAGTATCTTTTTAATGATTCCCTATCTGGAAAAAGCGGGCGGTGTTTGGTTTTCGGAAGGTGGGATGTCCTCCCTGGTTAAAGCCTTTGCAAGGGTTTTTAAAGAATTGGGTGGTACCATAAAAACCAATCATGAGGTTCAGGAGATTCCGGTTATAAATGGACATGCCATCGGAGTTGTTGTAAATAACAGACATTATCCCGCGGATGTTATTGTTTCCAATGCCGATGTGGCCCATACCTATAAATATCTGATAAAATCTGAACATAGAAAAAAATGGCAGGACAAGAAAATTGAAAAAGCCTCCTACTCAATGAGCGCTTTTTTAATATATCTTGGTGTTCGTAAGCAATATCCTGAATTATTGCACCATACATTGATTTTGTCAGAAAGGTACAAGGAATTGATTTTTGATATTTTCAAAAGAAAAATATTGCCTGATGACTTCTCGATGTATTTACACGCCCCCAGTCGTACCGATGCCACCATGGCTCCTCCCGGTGGAGAAAGTATCTATATTCTGATACCGGTGAGTAATTTATCCGCCGACATTGATTGGGATACAATGAGTAAACCGTTTACCGAGAAAATTTTAAATTTTCTGGAGCATGATTTTGGATTAAAAGATCTGCAGAAAAATATTGATGTACTGGAGACATTCAATCCGATAGACTTCAAAAATATCCGGAATTCCCATCTGGGTACGCCCTGGGGAATGGAGCCTCATCTGCTCCAAACGGCAGTCTTCCGCCCCCATAACCGCAGTGAAGATGTTAAGGGTCTTTATTTTAGCGGGGCTGGGACTCATCCGGGAGCTGGATTGCCCGGTGTATTGTTAACAGCAGAAGTGACGGAGAAAGTAATCAGGCAGGATTTGGAAATATTAAATGCAACCATAAATAAAAAACTAGAGGAAGTATTCTAATGAACTACATCAACAGTTCCAATCGTTCTCAGTTTAAGTATGCCCGGGCCATGACCGCACATTTTTCAAAAAGTTTTTATGTCTCGACCTGTTTATTGCCCCGGCACAAAAGATGGGCAACCTTTGCCCTCTATGGCTTTTGCCGGCATATTGATAATCTGACCGATATTCCAAGGGAAAGATCAAAGAATGAGCTCTCACGTGAGCTCAGATTTTTAGAAGCTGAATTAAAAACGGCCTATCGCACCGGTGAATCGGAACACCCGGTGATCGGGCCATTTATATCTGTTGCCAAACATTATAATATTGCCAAAGAATATCCGTTAGATCTTATCAAAGGGGTACGCATGGATACCTCTATTTCACGATATGAAACCTTTGAAGATCTTTATATATTCTGCTACAGGGTGGCTGGGGTTGTTGGATTGATGATGACCAAAGTCCTTGGATATAAGAATCCGGAAGTAATGATTTATGCAGAAAAACTGGGTGTTGCCATGCAATTAACCAATATCCTCCGGGATATTCGTGAAGATAAAGAAATGGATCGAATCTATTTGCCACTGGAAGAGATCAGAGAATTTGGCATCGATGTTGACCATTTTTTTGAAGAAAAGATGTCTGATAATTTCCGAAAATTGATGAAATATCAGATAGAAAGAGCCTATCAGTATTATGATGAGGCTGATGCTGGTATTAAAATGCTTGACCGTGATGCCCAGTTTGCCATATATTCGGCCAGCAAGATTTATCGTGGGATACTTCGTAAAATTGAACTGCAGGATTATAACCCCTTTGAGGGCCGGGTTTACGTACCACAGGTCAAGAAAGTCCAGATCCTTGTATCCGAGGCGCTTCGGACGCGTTTATTGCCGGTAATGCTAACTATTTCAGACGAAGCGGCGTGATGCTTGGCCATAATAAAATGAACCACGAAGCGCGCGAAGGAAACGAAGATAAATAGCAATTTAGAATTATGAATTTAAAAGAGAAGTAATAGTTGTTAACATTATGTCATAATATATTTACATCCTTAATTCGTAATTATTAATTCTTAATTTTGATAAGATTTTCGTGGACTTCGTGATCTTCGTGGTGAATACTAGATTGATAGAAAGAGAAATAATATGTTAAAAAACCACTGGTATCTGATTTGCCCCCATCGGGAAGTAAAAGATCAAATGATCGCTAAAAAGATCCTTGGTGAAAAAATAATTATTTTCCGTGACGGATGGGGTAAAATTGTTGCCCTTGAAGACCGCTGTTGTCACCGCAATGTGCAACTTTCCCATGGCTACCTGAAAGAAGGACGGGCTGTTTGTGGCTATCATGGCTGGGAATATAACGGTGAAGGACACTGTATGCGTATTCCCTCCCAGCTGCCGGATACCAAAATTCCACCTACGGCAAGGATCAGATCTTATCCCCTAAAGGAATTCAATAACTGGTTGTGGATCTTTATGGGAGATGAGGCCTTCGCCGAGCAGGTACAACCCCTGGATATACCGGAAATGGGTGACTGGGATTTTACCTATAAAGCCCATATTTTTAAGGGTGATCTGGAATCAGTAGCGGAGAGTCTGATCGATCCTTATCATATTGCCTTCACCCATCGGAATTCCATCGGTTCCTTTATGGGACAAATCGAAGAATTTCCGGCCGACTTTCATCTCGATGTCAGAGAAGATGGACTTGAGGGCTCTTATAGCCGTGTGAATAAGGGTACACTGGCTGAAAAAATGTATTTTGGCCGCGATAAAAATATCACCGCAAAAATTCGTTTTTATTATCCCAATATTTCACGTTTACAGGTGGAATTTAACAAACGAACGCTGATTATTCTGGAACATGTTGTCGCGGTCGATTCTGATTATGTGGAGATGATGCAGATTACTTTATGGAAGAATATTTTTTCATTATTTCCTGCCTTCGCCCGCTATTTTATGGCCCGTAAATCAGACAAAATTGTTAATGAAGATATTGTATTACTGGAATCCCAATTGGAGATCATGAAAAGCCGTAATGGGGATTTTCGTGATGTCAGTGTCAAGGGAGATGAGGTTTCATTGGCCTTTAAAAAATTCTGGCGTCGCAAAATGGAAGTACAGGTAGGTGAATAGAAACATGAACCAAACCATTTCCGGGAAATCGACGGTCCATTGCCTGAAGGCCGTACCCGACGGAAAAGTACTGGCCATTGATAACTCTAAAGAAATGCTGCGTATTGCCGCGTCGAATCTTGCTGTTGACATCTCCGAGGACAAGTGTCAAATCCTTCAGGAAGATGTAATGAACCTGGGTATGGCCGAACATAGTGTGGATGCGATCTTTATGGCATATGGTATTCGCAATATGCCGAATTATGAGGCCTGTATAAAAAATTTATACCGTATGCTAAAACCCGGTGGCATTATCGGTTTTCATGAGTATTCACTTCCGAAAAAATTCTTTTATCACCTCTACTGGCGGATATTAGGATACGGGATTATCATCCCGTTCAGTGCTTTAATAACCGGTAATCTGACAATATTTAAATATCTGGTTAAAAGTGTTTTGGCTTTTCCTTCCCCTACGCAATTCAGGGAAATGATCGCTAATGCCGGTTTCAAAGAGGTAACCGTACATCCACAGAAGAGCTGGCGGAGATTCATATTGCATACGTTTATCGCAAAAAAACCGAAATAGTTCTCTCTGTTTTAAATGGGAGCAAAAGATGTTTGAAAAATTGATCAAAAAGAGATTTAAAGGCTATCGCCATCAAATCAATACCGTTGATTTAAGTCTACCCCGTGAAACCACGCGTAATAAAAGGGTAGCGATAGTTGGTGGTGGTTTGGCTGGTATGTCAGCTGCCGCCTATCTGGCGCCCAGAGGTTTTAAGGTTGATCTCTTCGAAAAAGACAACTTTATCGGGGGAAAGATCGGTTCCTGGCCGGTTACTTTTGAGGACGGCTATAAAACAAATGTCGAACATGGTTTTCATGGTTTTTTTCGTCAGTATTACAATCTGCTTCAACTACTGGATACCATTGATGCTTCAAAGTATTTAATCCCTATCAGTGATTACCTGATTAAAACACAATCCCTTGGCGATTTTAGCTTTAAGGGCATCGCCACCAGTCCTCTGCTGAATTTAATTTCCATGGCCAGGCAGGGCATTTATTCTCTCCGGCAAATGATGTCTTTAAACAAAGCAAAAAACATGCTGCCTCTATTGAGATATGATGTTAATAAAACCTTTGAAGATTTTGATAATACATCTTTCCAGGATTTTGCTCAAAAAGTGCAGTTACCCAAGGAACTGCATCTGGTTTTTACATCATTTTCCCGGGCATTTTTTTCTGAACCACAGTATATGTCTATGGCTGAACTAATTAAAAGCTTTCATTTCTATTTTCTTAGTAATGATTCCGGCATCATTTATGATGTTTTGAATGATGATTTTGAAAAGACACTTTGGGAACCGTTTATGCATTTTCTGAATCCTTTTGATGCTACGATACATCTGGGTATGCCTGTTGACCAGATTGGCTATACCGACCATCGGTTCATCATTAACCAGATGAACTTTGACTATCTGGTAATTGCCAGCGATGTCAAAAATACCCCAAAGATTATAAACTCGTCAGAAGATATAAAAAGAAATTATCCGTCCTTTGCCAATCAATTAGAGAATCTTAAAACTTCACAGCGATATGCCGTCCTCAGACTATGGATTGATAAAGATTTAAGAGATGAATTACCGTTTTTTATTTTTACGGATGCCATAAAAATTCTGGATTCGGTCACCATTTATCATCAGATGGAAAAAACCTCGGCCGATTGGGTAGCAAATAATGGTGGGGGAATATTTGAATTACATTCTTATGCCGTCCCTGATGATATGAAAGATAGGGGAGAAGTGAGACGTCAATTACTCCTGGAGTTTGAAAAATATTTTCCAGAATTAAAGGGATATAAAATAAAATATGAGTATTTTCAACTGCGGGATGATTTCACCGCTTTTCACACCAACTTATATAAATCGCGACCGGGGTACCAAACCGAGGTTCCCAATCTATTCCTGGCCGGTGATTGGGTAAGATTGCCCAGCCCGGCGATGCTTATGGAAGCGGCCACAACATCAGCCCTATTTGCGGCCAATGCCATCTTCGATTTGGAAAAAATTCAACAGGAACCTGTATTTTCCGTACCCCTCAAGGGTATGTTTGCTTGACGATCCCATCGGGGGTTATTGGGTATTTGGTAGGAATATATTTTTCTAGAATAATGAACAAGGATTAACGAATATCGATTTTAGAAATAAATTTAAATACCTTCGTGTGCTTCGTGATCTTCGTGGTAAATAATCCCAATTCCCAATTCCAAGTCAATATTGGAAAACGAACTTTCAAATCACGGAACTACAAATCAGTCTATACCATGTATTCTCTTATATTCTACCCAATTTCTTTTCAAATCAATAAAGGCCTCGATATCCGGTTGGATCAGAAAGGGATTGGTCACACGCTCATTTTTAATGGTTGACTCCGGTGCAATACCATAATTATGTCCGGGGAAAACGCGCGTATCATCCGGCAGCATCAACAGTTTATTAAATATAGAATCATACTCCGCGCGGGCATTGGCTCCAAAATCAGTGCCGCCCACTTTGCCAACGAACAGAGTATCACCCGTAAAAACAGCATCGCCGACATAAATACTGATCGAGTCGTTGGTATGTCCGGGGGTATGAATGATTTTAATCGTAAGAGCGCCCAGCGGGAATGAGGTCCCGTCCGTTACCGTTTGTCCGGTTTGCGGTTCTGTATCTCCAAACAATAACGGACGGATCCCGCTCAATTTCTTGATTAAATCATTACCATTGTTATGATCATAGTGATCATGGGTGATAAAAACATAGGCAATCTTGAATCCTTTATCTATGGCATGATTATAAATAATTTCTGGTGAATAGGAAGGATCAATAATGACGGCATTCTTGCTCGCATCATCCGCGATTAAATAGCCGAAATTCCGATCGCCACCGGTGAGAAACTGTTTTACAAACATCAGGCTTCCTCTACCACTTCAAACCCAAGCAATGAGGCAATGTTATAAACAGGCCGTTTCAGATCTCCAAAAAAAGTAACCCGGTGCCAGCCCCATTCATCCCAATAATTCATCAGCTTATAAATGTCCCCTTTAACTTCTACTGCCAGTTTTGTCCGACAGGCTCTGTCTTCATCCACATTTTCAACGGTCTTACCCTGATGAAGGATGACCTGTTTTTTTTCGCGATCGAATAATATGGTGGTCGTCATCTCACCCAGAGGCATCAATGAGCGATTACAGGCGCCCTTATGATCCTCGGAATGATCCCGCAGGTGATAGGGATTGGCCGGCCCGTTGGGACCGAATACCTTTGTCGTAGCGACACAATGGGCATAGATGATCTGATTTTTTGATGTATCGATGACCGGGTCGGAAATAAAACCGGGACGACCGACCAGATAGGTCATTAATAATTTTGTAATCGCAGATCTTTGATCGGCTTCGCAACCACCGACCAACCCGTCATTATCAAGTTGCATAAAACCAAGACAGGGATATGCACCAACCATTTTACCGCTATATACACCGCCCAGGCAATTTACGGTTATACCCTGTGCCTTATATTTTTTCAGTAAATCGGACATGGCCAGGTATATGGTCGCAGATTTTTCTATCTCTTCTCTGCTCGGCTCAATGACTTTTTCGGCTTCACGGATCCAGCGGTCTGCACAGGCTTTTGCTTCTGCCGGTTTTACTTTTTTGTAGGCTTCATTGATTTCCTCAAATTCTACTTTCTTCATAGTGGTTCCATAGGTCCTTTTTATTTGATCATCAGGATCTCTTCCGACCACCAGTATAGTGGACTGACGGAGTTTCTTCAAACAATTTAGGCATTGAACTGCATCAACCAGATCATCAAAATTAGAAGATGAAACCGCAACCACTTTATGTCCTTCCCTTTTGACCCGGGCATAGCTGGTTAAAAATTCACCGGAGCCGGCAAAAAGATGATCCACAATAATGGTCGGTTTTCCGGAGGCGGCAATCGTCTCGGTAAGATTTCCCCACAGACAACCGGCCAGGTAGATCACATAGCCATCACTGCCATCATCGGCACTGAGGATTTGATGCGCGGTCTCAGAACTGCCCGAGGAAACGGTTACAGATTGGAAGTCAATATCCGGGCATTTTTGGATTAATTTTTTTTCCACCTCTTTGATATGTCCGCTGAAATCATAGTCGATATTCGGCCAGTTGGGTTTGGTGGGATCCGGATGAGCAAAAATCAGTTTGACTTTTACTTTTTCAAATGTCGAATTATTTCCGGCCGCAAAGAGCGCTGAGGCACCCAGGGTGGATAAGGCGACCGCACCGGCGGCGCAGCCGGCGCAACTGGTAAGAAATTCACGCCGCGTGACCTCGTTTTTTGATTCTTTTTTAATGGGACCTTTCATAATTTTTTTCTCCCTACTTTAAATTTGTTCTTTTGTCTTGATATAAAAGAACCAAAAAATCAAGGCTGTAAAATAATTTGAATAAATTCTGCCGCTCGCTTCACTGAAATTTTTAAACTCGCTGCGTTCAGACAGTAAAAATTTCTTTCGTTCCGCTTCGCGGAGAATTTCTAATAAATTATTTTAATGCCGCTTTAAATAAAGCCAAAGGAAATAACCTTAACTTATTGTTATTAATAAACCTTCGTGATCTTCGTGCTCTTCGTGGTGAATAAATCAATTTAAATAACGATTGGTTTAATTTTATACAATTGACAATACGATTTTAACTCTTTCTTATAATCCCCGTAAAAGAAAATCTGGTGGAAACCGGGATAATCCAGCATGTCTGATACATTATCCAGTTTGACCATCGGGGCTATGACGCATCCCCCGGATGGGGGAATCGATTTATTGTCGATCACATAACCGGCGGAAATGATCATCTCGGTTTTGCTGTTTCCGTCACTGATAAGTATATCGGCCACGGTTATTCGCTGGCCAATCTTCCAAACCGGTTTAGCGGTCGCATCCCGGTTGGCATGATGGTGCGTAATCTCATACGGTTCAGAACCACCGCTAAATCCATTCAATTTTGTAGGGCAGCTGCAATGGGAACCGATCAGGCAGTCTTTAGAAGTTTCGGCCACCGGGTCCTGCTGAAATCCGGGCCGGTCGAACAGATATTGAACAATGGCATGGGTGGCACAGGCGCCCAGGTCTGCTTCACAGGCGGCAGGAACTCCGTGATCATTCATTCGCGACCAGGCGATACAGGGTAAACTGATCTTTTCTTTAGCCAGGGTGCCCAGGCAATCCATGGTGATCGCATCACAATTTTCTTTTTCCAGGAGGTTTTTGGCGACGATATAGCTTTTAATGCCATTGATGACATCCTGCCGGGATGATCCATGCATCCCAGTTGCACCATTAATCAAACCATCGGCCAGTTTTGTTAATAAGGGGTTGTTTTTAATACGGTTATATTCTATTATAAAATCGTGTGAGGGTATATAATGTAATTTTGTACCGATATGGGTGATAGTACTGTCTTTCTTCTCGTTTCCCTTGATGACCAGAAATTTTGTTTCCCGAAGTTTTGCACCGGCATATATCGATTTTATACCGAAGGCTGCCTGATTAAAATCATCGGTGGAGCAAATAAAGACGCCTTCCCGTTTGGAAGGCTTGCTGGTATTTGTTGTAAATGATGTTCCCAGCGGTGAGAATACAATGGTTGGGATATTGGTATTAATGGCCTTGTCGACGGTCGGCCAGGCATGTTGCTGCCGGTCAAGGGTAACCACCATTAGCCCATCCGGATTTTTACTTTTGACTTCTTTTATCCATTGATCGGCCTCTTCAGGGGAATAGATCGGTTCCGGCCGAATATTAACGGTCATATTTAATTTTTTAACGGTAGCCAGGATTTGTTGTTTATAATTTATGAATGCCGCTTCGCCGTCATAGACCTGACCTGGCCACCACATACCATAATCACCTTTTCTTCTGACAAAAGCGGCCATTAATGTTGGTTGGTATTCCGATGCCGGTCCACACGGTTTGATCAGGTCTTCTTCGGCAAAGTTATTGGCCCACATCAACGGTGGTAAAAAATACGATCCCAGGGCAATAGCGCCGGTAGTGGTGAGAAAACTTCTACGGGTAATTTGTTCATCGAGTAAGTTTTGTTTTTTCATTATTATAAACTCCTGTTGTCAGTACTACGGCAGATTTCTTTTTACCACAAAGCGCACAAAGGAGAAGATCCTTCGACCTATCGGTCTTCAGGACAGGCTCCGCACACAAAGTTTTTTATAATAATTGTTTTTCTTAGTGACCTTTGTGCCTTCTTCGTGTCCTTTGTGGTTAAATTTATTCCGGCGTTTTGGGATGGACACGCCAAGTTAGTTATTTTATTCTCAAACGGAATTATATATTTACCAGAATATTATGAAATCGTTCATTGATTCCGCAGGGGTGTAAAAAGTTTCGCAGGCCACTGCTCCCCCGGAATAACAACCGTCTTGTTTGACGTATTTGGCCAGTCCGCGAATCTTTTGTAGTGTGAATAATAATACTATATTGATCGTTTGATGTCAAGTACAAATATTTGTTCTTTTGTCCCGCTGATAAGGCGGATCTTTGACTTGATACAAAAGAAGCAAAAAATCAAGGCTGTAAAATAATTTGAAGAAATTCTACTGCTCGCTCCACTGAATTTTTTAAACTCGCTGTGCTCAGACAGTAAAAAATTCTTTTCGTTCCGCATCGCGAGGAATTTCTAACAAATTATTTTAAGGCCGTCTTTGTTTACTTCCTAGGCTGAGAATGTGGAAATTGGGATTTAGTAATTATTTGGGATTTGCTAAATCATGGATGATTTAGTCCCGATATGTCGGCATTTAAAGGTATTCTTTAAATTAAAATATCAATAGGTTAAAAAGAATGAGAAGCCAAGCGTTATATAAGTATCAAGTTTATTTAGATTAAGATGTGCGTAAACGCCTGTGTTTAATGCTGGTGGAATTTTTTGATTCTGCCAGATTAACTCAATGGGTAATCCTATAATAGATTTAGAACTTTCTGCAACACTTCTAGTCTCTTGTATTAAGCCTATCCCAATGGATAAGGCAAGTATTCTGCTATATTGGTTCGTTTTTCTTATGGACAATATTCGTCCATAGAGCAAATTAATGTCTGCATTACTAATTAAAGTACCGGAATCTGTTTCTCCTGCAACAATAGGAGGAACGAAATTGTGATTAAAGCTCGCACTCAGAATTTGATTATCATCATTGAATGAAAGAGCTAACCGATAAGAGAAATAATATAAATCAGATTTTCTATCTAAGAAGATTGGCGCCCCAATCCCAATACCCAATGTGCGATAAGCTGAAGAAGAGCCAGGTTCATTACCATGACTATATTCGTTATGGGGGCGTTTATTTAAATAATTATTTATCGTGTCTAAATTTATCGTTAAGCCAGATTCCGCGGTGTAAATAGTACCGACAGTATCAATCACTACTTTTAATAAATCATTCCAGGCGGCATGCGTCGATTGTTTGGGACTAATATTAAATTTTAGGTAATGATCATGGACTTCTGTAATAACGCAGGGATATATTTTTTCATTTTTTGTGAATAGTGTATCAGGAAGCTCTGATGATTGGGCAAAAATCGATAATGGTAGCAGCAGGAATAAAATTCTGTTTAAAAGATCACTCATAAATTATAGTCAAAATCTCCATACTATGCTATTGTACTAAAACTTTGTTTTTTCCACCGCGGCGGATCGCCGGGGCGATTAGCAAAAATTTTACTAACCTGGATAATTCATTTCTCGCCCGTCTTCGCCACGTCTGCGCCGGGCAGGCTGCGGCGCAGCGATATTAATTGAACACAGATGACGCAGATTAAACTGATTTGCACGGATTAAAACTAAAATAATAATAATTTTAAAATAAAATCCGTGTTAATCCGTGTTAATCCGTGTTAATCCGTGTTAATCCGTGTTAATCCGTGGAATCTGTGGAATCCGTAGACTATTTTTTTTGTTTGCAGCCAACGGCTGTAGTATGAATAGATCAGGCTATTTTTCTGATTGATTAAAAGAAGGAAAAGTATGAATATTCTTGGTGTAGATATTGGCGGGTCCGGGATAAAAGGTGCGCCGGTTGATATTATAACCGGGGAATTACTGGCTGAACGATACCGGATTCCAACTCCCCGACCGGGGACCCCGAAAGCAATTACTAAAACACTGGTAAAAATTGTTGAACATTTTAAATGGACTGGCCCGATTGGCTGTGGTTTCCCGGCAGCTATTAATCAGTGTAAAATAAGTACTGCTTCAAATATAGACAACGACTGGATTGGAAGAAATGTGTTCGATTTGTTTGCCAGCGCCACTGGTTGTCAGACGGTCGTGGTTAACGATGCCGATGCTGCCGGTCTGGCTGAGATGGCATTTGGGGCCGGAAAAGATATGACGGGAGTTGTATTTGTTATAACTGTCGGTACAGGGATTGGTACAGCAGCGTTTAGTCAGGGTTGCCTTTTCCCGAATATGGAATTGGGCCATCTGATCTTGAACGGAAAAATTGCTGAACATACTGTGTCGGATGCCGTTCGTAAACAGGAAAACTTATCGTGGAAAAAGTGGAGCAAGCGCTTCGGGGAATACCTGGAAGAAATAGAGAGATTGTTCTGGCCGGATTTGATTATCATTGGCGGTGGGGTCAGCAAAAAACATGACAAATTTTTTCATTATTTTGAAACGAGAGCTAAAATTGTACCGGCCCAGCTATTAAATAACGCCGGTATTATTGGAGCTGCTTTGTCAGTTAAAAATTTACCGTCTGGTACGATGGAAAACAGATAATGGCAAAAAAAGAGGCAAATATAAAAAATAATGCTTTCAGGCACATTAATGAGCTCATGCGGGCACATCGTGAATCAAACGTTTTGTTCGCGGCCTTTGAATTAGGGGTACTCGAACACCTAAGCGGCAAGTTCCGGAGTGTTAAGGAGTTATCTGCCGAACTGAAAATAACGGAGGACGGATTATCAAGGCTGATAGCCGCACTTTGTGCTTTGGGGCTCGTTTGGAAACACAAGCAAAAGTTCAGTCTTGCAGATCCCTATGACCGGTTCCTTGATCCAAAGTCGCCGGAGTATATAGGTGGACTGATAAAACATGAAATACATTTTCAGAAGCGCTGGTTGTCGTTACCGAAAAGTGTCAAAACAGGTCAACCGGTAAAAAAGTTGAAGCAAAGGCGAAACCGGATAGAAACCCATCGTTTTATAAAAGCGATGGCTGCTATTGGTCACCGTTCTGCTCCCCAGGTATTGGAAAGAATACCTTTTAAGGGAGATGAACATCTTCTGGATCTGGGCGGGGGACCGGGCAAATATATGGAGGCCTTTTGTCAAAATTATCCGAAGATGGAATTAACTTTATTTGACCTGCCAGAAACAATACAACTTGTGAAAAAGAACTTTGCTTCACATAAATCTTCTCAACGTATGCATTTTATAAGCGGTGATCTTCTTAATGATAAATATGGCAAAGCCTATGATGTGATTTTTGTTTCCAATGTCATTCATATTTTTGGACAGAATGAGCTATATAAAATTTTTTTAAAATGCCATCAGGCATTAAAACCTTCCGGCCGTCTCCTGATTAAGGATTATTTTCTGACCAATGGGGGCTCGGGTACCAAGTTTACTACTCTTTTTTCATTACATATGTTGCTTTCATCGGCCAATGGCCGGTGTTATACAGAACAGCAATTATCAAAAATATTGGAAAAAGCAAAGTTTAAAAGGGGTGAGACAATCGCTATTACCGAGGACAGTATTGTCCTGGAGGGAATCAGGTTGAATGACAATAAAAATTATTAAAAAAGGATTGAATTTTTTTTGGATGTTCGGGTATTTTAGCATAATAGTTTTCAAATGATTTGATTTATTAACATCTGTTTACTGGGGATCTTAAATTCGTCATATCGATGTTTATTGGAGGAAAGATAAAATAATCAATGATTTCTTTTAAAAATAAATCGGTGCTGGTAACCGGAGGTAGTCGGGGAATTGGAGCGGCGACAGTTGAATTGTTTGCAAAACTTGGTGCCAATGTTTCCTTTAATTATCATTCCAATGAAAAGGCGGCAAACCATCTTTTAGATAATCTTATCAAATATTCCGGAAAATATTTTGCCGAACCCTGCGATGTTAGTGATTATAATCAGGTAAAAGCTTTTGTGGAAAGAACCATTGAAAAATTTTTCGTTATCGATATACTGGTGAATAATGCCGGTATATGGGAATACGGAGATATCGAAAACATGTCTGTTGATGATTGGCAACGTACAATAAGAATAAACCTGGATAGTGTTTTTTATTTCACCAAAGAAGTGGTAAAAGACATGAAGAAGAAAAAAATATCCGGACGCATTATTAATATTGCCTCTACTGCCGGGCAGAGAGGAGAAGCCTTCCACTCCCATTACGCGGCCAGCAAGGGGGCGATAATCAGTTTTACCAAGTCATTGGCAACGGAATTGGGTCCAGACGGTATCACCGTCAATTGTGTCGCACCGGGATGGGTTAATACGGATATGGCCAGAGAAGCAATTATGGAAGAAGGGGATAAAATCCTCGCCGATATTCCGATAAAGAGAATTCCCTATGCACAGGATATTGCCGGACCGATTGTTTTTCTCGCTTCTGATTGGGCGAAGGCAATAACCGGTGAGATCCTCAATGTGAATAGTGGTAGCGTCCTTTGCGGATAATGAAGAATTATTGATCAAGTTATATGATAAAAACACAGCTATCAGTTACCACTGCATATGATTGCTGTATCAATCGGAGAATGCAATAAATTTTTGAATTTCATGGTATTTATGAGGTGATAAATATGAAGAGAGAAGAAGCACTGGCCCTGCTGCATGAGTATACCGAAACAGAAAGCTTGCGCAAGCATGCGTATGCTGTAGAAGGAGCCATGCGCGCTTATGCGGGAAAATATGGAGAAGATGAAGAATTATGGGGAGCGGTAGGACTTATCCATGATTTTGATTATGAAAAATATCCCGATGAACATCCTGTCAAAGGTAACGATATTTTATCTGAACAGGGGATATCGGAAGATATTCGCCTGGTCATTATGGGTCATGCAGATTTTACCGGTGTGCCAAGAGATACGCTTATGGCAAAAGTCCTTTTTGCTGTTGATGAATTATGTGGCTTTGTGACGGCTGTGACGCTTGTTCGTCCGGATAAATCGGTTAGTGGCGTATCTGTGAAATCTGTAAAGAAAAAAATGAAAGATAAACGATTTGCAGCAAAAGTCAATCGTGAGGAAATTCGTAAAGGGGCAGAAGAACTTGGCGTTGAATTCGACGAACATGTTGCTTTTGTTGTAAAAGCACTTAGTGAGGTAGCGGATAAACTTGGTTTAAACCCATAAGGTGCCCAAATGAAAAGAGATGAATTAACGGCTTTTTTGATATCCTATCTGAAATGTGATGATTTTAATGATGATTGTCCCAATGGGTTACAGGTTGAGGGACAAGATGATATTAAAAAAATTATCACGGCAGTAAGTGCTTCCGTAGAGTTATTTGAAAAAGCGATCGAAAAAAAAGCAGATACAATAATTGTCCATCATGGAATCATCTGGAACTTTGAACGTCCCGTATACAAAGGCGGATATCGGGAAAGGATCCGTTTGTTGCTTGAGAATAATATCAATTTATATGCTTTTCATTTACCTTTGGATGCTCATGAGGAAGTAGGCAATAATACACAACTATGCCGTCTTTTGGGTTTAAAAAATATCCGGCCGTTCGGTACTTACAAAGAACAATATATCGGTATGCGCGGTGAAATCAGGAGTAGTCCCAAAGAATCTTTTTTTAGAAAATTAGCACAGATAGCCGGGCATAAGCCTTTAATCTTTGATTTTGGTCCGGATCAAATTAAAACAATCGGTGTAATTAGCGGAGGGGCTCAGAAAGAACTTAAACAAGCGGTTGCTGCCGGTTTGGATATTTTTATTACCGGTGAGGTTAGTGAACATGTAATGCATTACGCAAAAGAGGAAAAGATTCATTTTGTTTCTGCTGGTCATTATGCAACGGAAAAATTCGGAGTACTCTCTCTTGGTAAATTTCTTACGAAAAAATTTGGCCTTGAAGTAACTTTTATTGATATCGTCAATCCTGTATGATCAGGAAAATGGTGGGAAACAAAACTTTACCGGTTATTTTTTACCTTTTACACAAAACTTATAAGTTAAATTACAGCTTTGGGGAATATTTTGAGGGTATTAACAGAAATTGAAATAAATGAGAGACTACTCGATCTAGATGGCTGGAGCCTTGACCAGGATGCGATAAAACGGGAGTGGGTATTTAAGGATTATTCTGAGGCCATGGATTTTATTAATATGGTTGCGGTTATTGCAGAAAATCATCATCACCACCCACAACTTTTTAACGTATACAACCGCGTATCACTTCGTTTCAATACGCATGAGGCCGAAGGAATTACTGAAAAAGACATGAACATCGCGAAGGCTATTGATAAGTTGTAGTCAAAAACAACGGTAATAAAAAGCTGGCAGTTGCAGATCACAGTAGGCAGTAGGCTTTGCAAGTAGCAGCAGTAACAGGTAGCAATTGGCACTAATAA
>CAZBBC010000003.1:83777-97540 GCA_964489835.1 uncultured Calditrichota bacterium | reverse complement strand
TAGGCAGTAGGCTTTGCAAGTAGCAGCAGTAACAGGTAGCAATTGGCACTAATAATAGCGAATATTTGTGCTTTATTTTGGAAGAAATTTCGTGATATTAAAAACTTCCATCGCTAAACGGTAAGCAAGTTGATAAACGTTTAATTGTCTAAACCCCATATTATTATTGACTTTGCATAAATATTTATATTCAATTATAAGAGATAATCAAGCCAAAAACATGAAAGTACTACATTGAAATTATTTTTGCCTACTGCCATCCGCTACGGCCACCTACCCCTTTTTTTATAGGCATTTCGGCATATTTTTTACAATATCATTTGCAACATATTTCTTTCGGGTGATATATTTTAATATACGAAAAACCAGTGTAAGGAGTTTAAATGTCACTCTTTAACAAATTTCTTGTAACGATCCTTCCCTTAGTTCCTAAATTTATTGTTGGTTTTTTTTCTAAAAAATATATCGCCGGTGCCACATTGCAGCACGCCGTAGAAAAAATCAGAGCACTGAATGCCAAAGGAATTATGGCTACTATTGATGTTCTCGGTGAAGAAACTGAAAAAAGAGAGGATGCCCTTGAGGTTGTACAAGAATATAAAGATGCGCTTGCTGCTATAGAGCATGAAGGTCTTGATGCAAATGTTTCAATCAAACCCACACACCTTGGTTTGAAAATTGATAAAGAATTTTGTTTTAATAATATCCGTGTGATCATCGAAGAGGCTGAAAAATATCATAACTTTATACGGATTGATATGGAAGACCATACCTGTACCTCAGATACGATAGATATATTTATACGCCTGAGGGAGAAATATTCTAATGTTGGGGTGGTTGTACAAACGTATATGCGTCGTACGATAGAGGACATCAATAAATTGATTGAGCATAAGGCAAATTTGAGGCTCTGTAAAGGAATATATGATGAACCCCGATCAATCGCCTATAAAGAATCTGAGATAATTAATGACAATTTTAAATACAGTCTGGAAAAATTACTAAGTGCCGGATGTTATATTGGTATTGCCACGCATGATGAAAAAATAATCTGGTATGCATTATCTTTAATTGATAGGCTGGATTTAGAACGAGGAGATTATGAGTTTCAAATGTTGCTTGGTGTTACAGAACAATTAAGGGATATTTTGGTGTCGGCTGGTCACAGGATGCGCGTATATGTGCCGTTTGGGGAGCACTGGCATGCCTATTCAATGCGCCGTTTAAAAGAAAATCCGAATATTGCCGGCAATATTCTAAAAAGTATATTTGTAAAAAAATGAATCTTTAAGCAGCGGCTCTCAGATGAATAATCTTTTTGAATATCTGTTTATGATCGATAGGCGGGGAAAATTAGCTCTCCGAATTTATTTTCCCTAAAATATCTTCACGTACAATTAAAAGAATGGCTGATTGGGAAAGAATTAAATATTTTTGTCTTTCAAATTCAATCTCTATGGCTGATTTACGTAAGAATATGACATAATCCCCCTCTTCCACCTGAAGGGGGACATATTTGGTATCCTTCTTAGGCGCACTCCAGGGTTCATCGCCTGCGTCGGAGGGATCGGGCAAGGGATATCCCGGGCCTGTTTTAAAAACGATACCACCCTGAACCTTTTCTTTTTCTTCAATACCTTGTGGCAGGTAAAGTCCGAAGTTGGTTTTTTCTTTTGATTCATCCGGGGTGATAAGTACGCGATCTCCAACGACAATTAATTGTTTTTTTGAACCCATCAAAATCATCCTGGCCATTTAATCTGAAACTTTGGCTAAAAACAACTTAATTTAAGGATAAATTCATTTAAAATTCAATATTCTATCACCTTTTCTATGATCTTACGTTTAATAGTATCGGTTGAATACTTTTATTCCAGAGGCGACCAATAAAAAATAAGACAATTGATGGGCTTCTGTTTAATAGGCGAAAAATTTTATATTTACCACTTATCCATATTTTTGATCAACACATTGATTTTCATAAAACAATTACCTTATCTTTAATGACCTCAGACAAATATCAAACCACACAATCAATTGACGAGGCCGATTAGGGGAAAGCAAAACATGTCAAAATTTAAAGAATCAAATATCGCATTATTGGGTGCAGGTAAACTTGGACAGGGATTATATAACTTGTGGAAAGACAAACGAAAAAAAATAAAGGAACAGACGGGGATAGATCTGAATATTAAGTATATATTGGTAAAACATTTAGACTATAAGCGGGATTCATCAATCCCGGTAGAAATTTTAACGGATAATCTTGAGATGATTCTAAAGGATCAAACGGTTCAAATTGCCATCGATGCAATGGGAGGGATAGAGCCAACATTTGGGATAATTAAGCGATTTTTAAGTAGCAGCTGCCATATCGTTTCTGCCAACCGTGCACTTTTAGCGAGCAAAATGCGTGAAGTTTTTGAATTGGCCAAGCAAAAAAAAGTTCACCTACAGTTTGATGCTGCCCTTGGAGGAGGTATTCCAATCGTCCGTTTGCTCAGACATGATTTAATCGGTTCGGACATTGTTGGTATGTGGGGGATCGCGAGCGGAAGTTCAAACTATATTTTAACAGAAATGCATCGTAGTAAAAAATCAATGAAAGAAATATTAAAATCGCCTTATCTACAAAACATTTCTGAAAGCCATATGCTTGTTGATTATGAAGGTTCCGATTCTGCGCAAAAATTGGCTCTGCTTGCTGCTATGGCATTTGGCGTTGAGGTCAATTATTTAAAAATCCATGCGGAAGGCATCTCGAAACTAAAATCAATTGATATAAAATTTGCCGAAGAATTTGGATACCATATAAAACTTCTTACTGTATTAAAGGATAGAGAAAAGGGATTGGAGCTGCGCGTCCATCCTACGCTGGTGCCTGTTAATCATCCTCTGAATTCGGTGCAGTATGATTATAATGCAGTTTATATTCAAACAGATCGGATTGGTGAATTTATGTTTTATGGAAAAGGTGCCGGTGTTTATCCTGCATCAAATATGATCATACGAGATCTGGTTGAAGTAGCTATTTCTATAAATACTTCTTCAAAATATATGTATGAATTTCCTTTATGGAACGATAAACCGGTTTTGCCCATGGAGGAAATAAATTCGGGTTACTATCTTCGATTCACCTGTCTGGATGTGCCGGGAGTTATGGGTAGAATCGCTACGATCCTGGGAGAACATAATATTAATTTAGAATCAGCACATGCTTCGAGGCGGGAGCAAAAACGTGAGCCGACAGCATTTGTGCATATGTTTATCGAATCTGCATGCGAAAAGAATATATTTACAGCGATATCTAAAATAAAAAAATCCAAGATTATCAGAGGTGATGTAACTGTCATTCGAATTTTAGGAGACACCTAATGTTAAAAGTTCTCTTGAAGCCTGAAAGCACGTTCAGTGTTGGAAAGATCGTTTGCGTCGGTCAAAATTACGTTCTTCATATTGAGGAACTGAAATCCAAAAAGAGTAAGGACCCGCTTATTTTTTTAAAACCATCAACAGCATTATTATCAGAGGGAAATCCAATTATTCTTCCCGACTTTAGTGATGAAGTTCATCACGAAACGGAACTTGCCCTGCTTATCGGTAAAAAAGCAAAGAACATTTCAAAATCAGATTGGAAAGAATATGTGGTTGGTGCTGGTATCGCTCTCGATCTCACGTTGCGTGATGTACAGCGGGAAGCAAAAAAACATGGTCACCCCTGGACGATTTGCAAAGGATTTGATGGTTCATGCCCGATATCCTCCTTTACTCCTTTGAAAAATATATCGGATGTGCAAAATTTAAATATTGAATTATTTATCAACAATACCCTGCGTCAGAAAGGATATACAGGCGACATGATCTGGCCTGTTGATGAAGTGCTCGTATTTATTTCAAAGATTTTTACCCTGGAACCCGGTGATATCATTCTAACAGGTACACCGGCTGGTGTAGGAAAAATTAAATCCGGCGACCATTTACGTGCTCAAATTTCAGAGCTGGGAATGATTGCGTTTGATGTGACATAAAATGCGCAGATTTAAAAAGATGATAATTTTTTTCTGAAAATGTAAATAAACGGGTCATACTAAAAAGTCATGAACGAATCTTTAGCTAATAAATTTCTATCCTTGGTAGAAATCATGAAACGCCTTCGCATTGAGTGCCCCTGGGATCGACAACAAACACCTGAGTCGTTGCGAAAATATATTTTAGAGGAGGCATATGAAGTTGTTGAAACTATTGACCATCAGGAGTGGGAAGAATTGGGGAAGGAACTCGGGGATCTTTTGCTTCAAATTATTTTTCAGTCTGTAATTGCTCAGGAATCGGAATATTTTTCAATAGAATCGGTAATTGAAAACATAAACAATAAATTAATAGAAAGACATCCTCATGTTTTTGGAGAAAAAAAAGTGAATTCTGCCCGGGAGGTTGAAGAAAACTGGGAACATATTAAGATAAAAAATCTGGATAAGAAATCGCTTCTTTCCGGAGTCCCAAAATCAGCCCCGGCATTACTGTCAGCTCAAAGACTCCAAGAAAAAGCAGCACGTGTTTCATTTGATTGGAATGATATTTTAGATGTTCTAAATAAATTGAATGAAGAAATCGGGGAGCTTCAACAAGCCATTGTTAAGAAAAATATGAAGTACATAGAGGAAGAAATTGGGGACACTTTTTTTTCTCTTGTTAATTTATCCAGATTTTTAAACATCTCAGCGGAAGATGCCCTCCGGAAAAGCAACGAAAAATTTATCCAAAGATTTCAATATATCGAAAATTCTTATAATCATGATTATGAGAAAATCAAACAGGCGGGGTTAGAAGCGCTTGATAAAAAGTGGGAAGAGGCTAAGAAAAGGCAAAGTAAATAATGAAGCGACGAGAGTTAATATTTATAGATCATATGGATGCCAATGGTAATAACCAAAATCCTGAAAAAATCGTGCGAAAAGCTGCTGAGTTTCTGGAAAAAATTTTTCCCGAGGTAAATATATACCTTATTCGCCATAGTTATACACCCAATTGTTATATAATCGAAACCTCAACTCCCGACGCGGAAAAATATCTGTATCAACTGATAAAGATTAATAAAAAGTTCTTCAAAAAAAATCAGTTGATTTATGAAACAGATAATTTGATAATTTTTCCTTTAACCGATGACGGCGGGAAAGTAAAATATGTATTTCTTTTAGTACCGGCAAATAAGGTAAATAAAGAAATTCTTGATAAAATAGGTGAAGATATCCGGAAGATATTTTATTTAACCAGCGTGCAAATAAGGCAATGTTCAAATTCCATGAACAAGAAAATGGCTAATCTCGTCAGTCAGATTACTCACGATTTCAATTCTTTGGTTGTCCAAATTCCAGCGAATGCGATTAACAATAATCTACTGGAAATAAAAAAGAATTATGCTTTAAATCTGTCCCGGGAAATCATGTTTTATATAAGGGACCTGGAAACTGTTCGGTCTGTTGTATCTGTAAAGGAGCTTTTAGAGGGAATTGTTGCCGGAATTAGTTACCCCGATAATGTCCGATTAGAGTTAAAACATAATGATGAAATTGGTTATATTCAGCTTGATGTTGAGCTTATAGAGAAGGCTATCTCTGCGATTCTGGAAAATGCAATTTTTGCGAGTGGTATAGACGGTGGTGAGATAAGAGTAACGGTTCAGAAGAAAAAAAATATATCACATTTTATTGATCATGACTGGTTGGATATTTCAATAAAAGATAACGGACCAGGTGTCCCGGCAGAGTTTATAAAACATATAAAAGATCCTTTATTTACTACATGGAAGGATCAGGGCCATGTCGGGCTTGGTTTGTCTAACGCAGAAAAAATAATCCGGGCGCATGACGGCGATATTCATATTGAAAGTCATGCGGGGGAGGGAATGATCGCAACTGTTTTTTTACCATTAGGCGATGGTGATGAATAAGAATAAAATATTAATTATTGAAGACAACCTCATCTGGCGTGAGAAGTATAAAAAATGGCTGGGGGATCATTACGATTATGTTGATTCCGCAGATGCGATCAATGCCGCTAAAACCTTTGATATGCATCTACCTGATCTGGTAATTCTTGATCTGGGCTTACCTGAGATTGACCAGGGATTCGAATTACTTGATAATATTATGGCAAAAAATACAGATTGTGCGGTAATTGTCATTACGTCATCCAAAGATCATAAACATGCGCTGGAAGCACAACAAAAGGGAGCCAGTTCTTACTTTTTTAAAGGAGAGAATATACAAGAGGAATTACCTTTTCTGGTACGGCGCGCAATAAAAATGCAGGCATTGCAGAGAGAGAATAAAAAATTACGTCAGAAACTGGATAGAGTCTTTAATTTTGATAATATCATTGCCGTCAGTAAACCAATGCATAATATTTTAGCACTGGTTGAAAAAATAAAAAACAGTTCAGAATCAGTACTGATTACCGGAGAATCCGGCGTGGGTAAGGAGGTCATTGCCCATCATATTCACTGGCGCAGCAAAAAACAGAAGGCCCCTTTTATTGCCATTAATTGTGCTGCTATGCCGGAGACTCTTCTGGAGAACGAGCTATTTGGACATGAAAAAGGAGCTTTTACGGGGGCAACAAATTTAAAGCTTGGTAAAGTTGAATTGGCCACTAACGGAACCCTTTTTTTAGATGAAGTTGGTGACATTACTACCACGTTACAGGCAAAATTGCTGCGCGTTTTACAGGAAAAAAAGTTTTACCGCTTGGGTGGTACAAAAGAAATAAAAGTAAATTTTAGACTGATTACCGCAACGAATAAGGTCTTGATAGAAGAAGTAAAAAATAAAAGGTTTCGGGAAGATCTTTATTACAGAATTAATGTCATACCCATCTTTATACCGCCTTTACGAGAGCGACCGGATGATATTCCTGCGCTTATCGATCATTTTATACATAAATTTTGTCAGGAAAATCATATCTCCATACCCCGGATTGAAGGCAATTTAATCACCCATATGTCCAGATGTAATTGGGAAGGTAATATCAGACAATTGGAAAATACATTGAAAAGAATGCTGGTTTTAAATAATAAATCGCTGACCCTATCCGAGCTTCCTGATGAATTGGACAAAAATAGCCATTCTTTTCTACAGGAAGCACTGGAACGAAATCAAACCCTAGAAGATTTATCACGAAAATATGTTCAAATGGTCCTGTCTCATTTTAATGATAATAAAAAAGAAACGTGTAAGTTTCTAAACATTAATTATCGTACCCTCCAAAAAAAATTGCAGGATTAGACACATTCGCAATTGTAAAAAATACAATCACTCCCACCAAAGATTGTAATATGTACAATCGCATTTACGAAACACACCCCTAACCACCTGTATTTTCTAAAGTTACAACAATAACACCGTAACACCCTGTTATTATTGTGTTTAGCGCACTGGTACAAAAATTGTAATGTATTTGTACAAAGATAACAGGAATTATTATATGGCATTAGATTGTATTTTAAATAGTCAACTGGATATTAACTCGGTTTTAGATGACTCAGGAAGAAAATATTTCAATTTAAAAGTAACTTTTTCTGATGGCGATGCCCTGACTGTTTACAGAAAATCCATGGAAGAGCTTTTAGAAGATTTACCACAAATAATTGTATCTGCGGTTCGCGCACGCATCATCAATAAAAACATTGCTTATTCATAATATAAGGAGCGTTCATGAAAATAATGATATGTGAAGAAAATCAGGATAAAGCGAAAGTAATTGAGGACTTGCTCAATGTATATAAATATAAGGTGATTACCCTGACAGAAAGTCTAAATTTTGTTAAAAAGGTTCAAACTTACAAACCGGCGGTGATCATCATGAATGAAAAGTTTGCGAAAAAACCAGGTGAAAAAATGTTAAATCAATTGAGGACAAATCCGGTTGGCGCAAACACACCAGTTATTTTTATTTCAGATGAGAATAATAATCACCTTAACATAAATAATTTTTCCGGTGATGCTTTACTTGAGTTTGTGCAGGAACCCTATAAAATAAAACATTTGCGACATTTTGTTGATCGCTGGACATTATTTAGAAGCTTACATATAAAACAATGAATTTAATTGATATAATATACGTCATAATAATGCTTCAAATAAGCATGGGTATCTTTATAATGATATATAAAGGTGCTCAAATAAAGGATGACACAACCTAAAAACCTCCTCACTTGCCCCTCTCCAAAGGACTCTTGGCGCAGTGAAGTACTGATGAGATTTGTTCAGGGTTGTCCCCAAGCCCCTTATTCCTTGACAAATTTTATCTGCGTTAAGAGTCCTTTTCTCTTTTATTAAAACAATAACATGCTTAATTTTTGTTTATGAAAATCGGACTGATATCAGATACTCATAGTATTCTACCGGGATCTGTTTTTGACATTTTTAAAGGTGTGAAACAAATTTTCCATGCAGGGGACATTGGTAACCAGGAGGTCATTCAGGATCTGGAAATAATTTGTCCGGTTCATGCTGTTTATGGAAATATTGATTCATGGCCGGTTACCATTCATTATCCGGATATGCTCATCCGCGAGATCGACGGTAAAAAAATATGCCTTGTTCATGACATTATCAAGCCAAAATATTTTAGTTATCAGTTATTTAAAAAAAATATTGAAGTTGATATTGTCATTTTTGGACATACGCATGTTGTTGAGTACCAGACTTACAGGGAAGTCTTGTACATAAATCCCGGCAGCGCTTCAAAGTCACGTGATCGAAAGGTTGGAACGGTAGCAATACTAGAATTAGGTAAAAATCCGCTGAAACCTGAGATTATTGAAATTCGATAGAAAAACAAAATAGAAAGCGGGGAAATATAAATATTATGTTTTCTTTGAGGAAGAACGCAAAAAAGTCGTACTAAATATATCGACAAAATGCTTTATTCTTTTTTTGTCATTTTCATTATATTTGTTGGCCAGACGGTGCTCAAGTGAAACCGATCCAAAAACCTGATCATCGGCTTCAATAGGAACCCCTAGAAAAGAACGCAATCCCAGATTGGATTTTTCATTTTTATTATATCTTGGAATAAAATATTCACCCTTCTCCAGATCTTCGATCAAGTATGGTTTATTTTTACTGATGATCCAACCTGTTAATCCCTCATCCAAAGGGAATGTAACATTCTCTTCAAATTCATCTCTTTGACCGACCACCTTTTTTATAACGGCCTGGTTTTCATTCCTCTGCCTCATTGATATAGTCAATCTGGAAGCTTCAAACTCACTACTGATCAGATCAGAAAATTTTTCTATCGCGATATTTACTGTCTTGCAGCTGTTCAGATCCTTGGCAAAACTTAAGAATTTTTGTGTTTCCTTTATTTCATTTAATAAGGTGTAAGCTTTAATACGATTTAATATCCATATCGCTGTATTCTCTTTAATTTTATTGAACAAGGTAATATCATCCTTATTAAAATGCTCGGCATGGTGGGAGTCAAAAACAAAAAATACTTTTTCATTCTCTTGTAAAACAACCGGTATGCCCATAAATGAAGCTGCGGAATATTCAGTATCTTTATAATAGGGGATTAAGTTTTTAGCCTTATCTAAATTATTTTCAATCAAAATATCATTTTTATCATTCAGAATTTGTATTAAACCGCTAATTTGAAAACTCTCATGTTCATCAGATATGGCTTGATCGGTGTATTTTTTTTGAAGGAGAACAAGAATTTTATCACCCTCTGTATAGAAAATCCACCCATTATCGGGAAAGATCATATTGGTCAAAATATCAAACTGATCTTTGAGAAAGTCTAATGTACGATTGTCACTTTTTATTAATTCCCTGATATGCCAATCATCAATAGCTCCCAATGGATCTCTAACCCGGACAGGCGATACCTGGGCAGGCTCAGATGGGTCATCCGTTGTTTCGTCCTGCTGTCTATAAAACATATATAAGAGATATACAATAATTAAAAAAATAATAAATCGGTAGATAAAATCGATAACACCCGGATCAAAGGGATGGACAAATATTCCAAAGAGGCAAAGCGTGATTATAATTATAGTTTTATACATTCAATTCCCGCAGAAGGAAAAAAGAGTGAAAAATCCTGAAAAAAATACATAATAATTGAATCGAATTTAAAGAATTAATCTCTTCAATTCAACGAATGCTACCTGGAGGTGTGCCCTTACTCTTTTTGACCAACATGCTTGATAGGAGGAATATCTATTTTACTTCCAGGATTATCATAGATGCGAGAACTGTCAACGACCATATCCTGCGCTGTTTTCGTTTTAATATTAATCCCGTTATCATCATTAACCAAAGAGTTTACGTTATTACCGGATAGAGGATTAGAGACTGGATTGGCCATTTTAATTTGAAAATCAGAATTTCCCGGCACTACCGGATTTAATTCAGGAGAATCAGAACCAGTTATCATACTAAAGGTGACAATAAAAAGGATGATCACCATAGAAAAAGCGAAAGAATAACGTACAATATTCTGTCTGGATATTACTGATTTTGACGGGGTATGAATTTTTTCGCGTAATTTTAGTTGAAATTCTTCGGAACATGAATAATAATTAAGATTTTTTAATTTAGACGATAATACCCGAGCCCTGTTTGTCATCGACGTTAGTTCAGGAAATTTTTCTAGGGCATCTTTAAATTCTTTTCGTGTAGCTGGATCCAATCCATTTTCTAAATAATCCGATATATAATGTTTCAATCTGTCACAGTCACCCATAGGCATAATCCTTTAATTTGAAAGGTCCTCAAGATCTTCTAAAAGAAAATTAAGATCTTCTTGTAGTTTAAGACGTGCGCGATTTACTCTTGATTTAACAGTTCCAAGCGGAACTTTTATAATAGCACTAATTTCCTCGTATGAAAAACCTTGGATATCACGAAGTACTATCACCTGTTTAAATTTAGAAGGCAATTGACTGATCGCCTTTTGAATTATTTTTTCTGTAATAATTGTGTTTGCTTCTTTTTCAGGATTACTTTTTAAATCGGGCAGTTCTAACTCTTTTTCAGTGGCAGTTTCTTTATGAATAGAGAAAATTTTTCTCCTCTTTCGGCGCCGAAGTTCAGTTTTTGCTAAATTCCCGGCTATCGTATAGATCCAGGTTGAAAATTTTGCCACCTCTTTATAATAGTGTTTATTCTTATAAACCCGAAAAAAAGTTTCTTGAACAATATCCTCTGCCTCAACCAGATCACCAATAAATCTATAAATAAAATTTAATAATGGTTCTTTATATCTGCGAACCAGAAGATCAAAAGCATAGGCGTCACCATCTTGAAATCTTGCAATAAGATCTTCATCAGTTGGTTGACTTTTAGATTGTGCGCGACTGAGGACATTTTCTTCTTTGGACATTGTCATTTTATAGACACTTTTTTATACATAGTACTTAATATTTAGTTCCTAATTTTTTGTAAAATTACAAATAAAATAACTAAGAATGGTTAAAATAGATTCCGACGATTTTTGAGAAGTCTTTAGCTGAAATTCTGCTTCTAAAAGTTTCTCAAAAATTAATTCTAAATGCTGATAGCTGAAATTGCCATAAGAAGCAAAAATATCTCTATAAGAATAGGATGTTCCGCCCAACATTTCAAGAATTTCCTTTTGGGAATTATTTTTATTAATCAACTGCTTTACTATCCAAATTCGCCGGAAGAAAATAAAAACCATCGGTAATATTGCTGCCAGGGACTGACCTTGTTCCAGAAGATGGTAACCAATTTTCAAACCAGTTCCCAGATCTTTTGCGGCTAACACTTTCTGAAAATTAAAGATATTCACCTCGCGTGCAAAACCGGTTATCTGAGAAACTAACTCAATTGTCAATAATTGATCAGATCCTAAAAAGTTAATGATCTTCTCAATTTCAAGATCAAGTCGTGATAAATTTGGACCAATGTTCTCAATTAAAAATGCAATGCTGTCTTTATTGAATTTAATCGCGGCAGCTGTAAATCTCTCGACACTCCATTGATAAACTTCCCCGTTACTCAAAGTCTTGCAGTTAACAGAGACTGCCTGATTTAGTAGATCATTGTAAAATTTGTTGCCCCCGAATTTGTCGGCGATTAAAACGAGAAGGGTGCTTGACTGCGGATTGGAAATATATTTTAAGAAGCTTTCTTTATCAATGACCGGAAGTTTATCAAACTCCTTTACCACAACCAATTTATGGTCGGCTAGCATCGGGTAGGACAAACAAGCGGTAAGAATATCCGATATCGAAGATTCTGTTCCATAAAAAACATGGTAATTCAGATCTTTATCGGCTTTATTCTTAAATACAGCAGTTTCTATCTTTTCCAGCAGCCTGTCAAAGAAATAACGCTCCTCCCCATAAATCACAAAGAGACGCTCTTCTAATGAATGATTAAAATAATTCGAAAATGATTTAACCGAGATTTGTTTCATGTAATAGACTTTTAAAAACACACCTTAAATTATAAAATAAGTGTATCAATGTTATGATCTATTATCTCTTATATGAGACAATTTAGTCCTAAACATATAACCTACGGAGATTACAATAATCCACTGAAACAAACAAGTACCAATCGTTAACTGATTAAAAGGATTCCACCAATTTTGAGGATACCAGTTTATAGATTGAAAGAACCACCAGAGAAACATTGATACGAATTCAATAATCGTTATGAAAAGCAGATATTTTATAAACCAGTTTCTTTTTAGCAGAACAGATTGTTCGTATCGTAAATATTTTTTTACAAAAGTGATGATGCCGGTTTTTAAAGTGAAAAAAACAAAGAAAAAGCCAGAAAGTAATAATCCGATCCCCCATACCCAATCTTGATTATTAAAAAAATTTAAAGAGAGAGCAGAAGGGATTCCGGCAATAATAACCAGAACTCCGATCGCTGTCACTGCCTGGTGCCGGGAATATCCGTAGTCCATGATCAATCTGACAGCTAATTCCAGCATAGCGATTAAACTGGATATCGCGGCAATAAATAATGCGATAAAAAACACCGGGGTCATTATCAGGCCATTTGCCATGTGATTAAAAAGCTGGGGGAGATAAATAAAGGTCAATCCCTGATTTCCTGCTTGCAGTGCCAGATGGGCCTCTTCGATTGAAGGGGATAAAGCAAAAACAGTAGGAATAATAGCCAAACCACAAATTAAAGATGCCAGATTATTACCGAGGCCAATCATCAAGGCATTACTTACGGCGCTTTCCTTGGTTTTTACATAATTGGCATAGGTAAGAATTAATCCCCAGCCGGCACCGGTTGACCAGGCAGATTGTGACAGTGCCTCCAGCCACACCTTATAGTTTAATAAATCTTCTAATCTTACCCGAAAAAAATACTTTAAACCCTTCTCTGCTCCTGGTAATAATAATGCACTGATTGCGGCTAGGGTGATTAAGATAAATAGTAAAGGAATTAAATATTTTAAAGCTCTTTCTATACCTCTTTGAATACCGAAATATAAGATAAAACTACCGCTTAAAACCGCAATTGTATGGAAAAAAACAGGTTCCCAGTTAGCCGTTGTGTAGGTCTCCCAAAACTGCAAATGATCGAGATCGACCAAATTGCCGGATAATCCCATAATAAAATATTTCAAACTACCACAAAACACCACCAAAAACATATAAATCTGCATTCTTAAATACCCAAACATAAAAAAAGAAAGCATAGATATCATCAAAACAATTCTCAACACAAAAAAAAAAAAACTAAGCACCACAAGAACTA